>NZ_KV804745.1:159501-160143 GCF_001811425.1 Peptoniphilus sp. HMSC062D09
ATTGATTATTGGATTCTTAGTTAGTCCATATGGAATACCAATGGTTGGAGCAACAGTTATAGCTTTTTTACAAGGTATCAATGAGGCAATAAAATCAATCTAAAAAATTTCATAAAAATGGTTACCAAAGGCGATAGATGAAAAAACTATCGTCTTTTTCTTTGCAAATTTTTTGGAGAGGAGGTGAAGCGATGGACTTTGACTATTTCTATAACAGAGAAGCAGAGAGATTTAATTTTCTTAAAGTACCGGAGATATTAGTTGATGGAGAAGAATTTAAGGGGTTGTCAGCGGAAGCAATTATCCTTTATTCCATGCTTCTAAAACGAACGGGAATATCTTTTAAGAATAACTGGATAGACAAAGAAAATAGAGTATTTATCTATTTTACCGTTGAAGAAATTATGAGAAGAAGAAATATCTCAAAGCCGACAGCCATAAAAACATTGGATGAGTTAGACAGTAAAAAAGGAATCGGACTGATTGAAAGAGTAAGGCTTGGACTTGGAAAACCTAATATCATTTATGTGAAAGACTTTATGAGTGTATTTCAAGCAAAAGGAAATGACTTTCAGAAGTCAAAAAACTTTACTTCAGAAGTAAAAGATGTTGACCTCAGAAGTAAAGAAAATGAACTTCAGG
>NZ_KV804745.1:160243-167177 GCF_001811425.1 Peptoniphilus sp. HMSC062D09
AGTAAGTATAGTAAGAGAGAATATAGTTTTTGCAAAAACGGACTTGGAACATTTCAAAATGTATTTTTAACTGATGAAGATATTTCTGATTTACAAATCAAACTAAATGCACAGCTTGATAATTACATTGAACGCTTATCTGCATATATCAAGAGTACCGGAAAGAGCTATAAAGACCATAAAGCGACGATCCTTTCTTGGTTCTATAAAGATCAGGGCAAAAGCAAGCAGGCGAAAACATCAAATGTCCCGACATGGGAAGAATATAACAAAGGAGAACATTTATGAAAAGAGAATTGGAAAAAATAATGATAGAGGATGTAGAATTTGCCTATGATTCTGAAAAAGAATACATCAAAGACGGACACGCATATTGTAAAGTCTGCCACGAAAGAAAAGACGGTGATGTAATGGAATTTTTCGGAAATAAAATGATATTAAGGGTAGCTTGTAAATGCGATAGAGAAATAGAGAAACAAAAGAAACGAAGAGAAAAACAGATGGAAATTGAAAGGTTAAAAAGAACCTGTTTCAATTCCATGAGGGAGTGGTCATATACCTTTGAAAATTATCAGGGAGAAGAAAATCAAAGCCTCATGATTGCAAAGAATTTTGTAGAAGATTATGAGAAAATGAAAAAAGAAAATATCGGACTTCTCTTTTATGGCTCTGTAGGAAGCGGAAAGACCTATCTTGCCTGCTCCATTGCAAATAGCCTTATTGAACAGTATCAAATAAGTGTTAAGATTAGGAATTTCGCACAGATTATCAATGAACTTCAAAAAAGCAGCTTTGACTTTGATAAAAACGCATATATTGAATCCCTTGTAAATACTTCCGTTCTTATCTTAGATGACTTGGGAATTGAAAGGGATACAAGCTATGCTAAAGAGCAGGTATATAACATTGTCAATAGCAGGTACCTAAAACAGAAACCGACTATCTTCACAACTAACCTTTCTTACGACACAATCCAAAATTGTAAGGATAGCGTTGAATATCAAAGAATCTATTCAAGAATTATTGAAATGTGTATTCCCGTTATGGTTGTAGGTGAGGATTTCAGAAAGTTTATTCAAAGAGATAAGCTAACTCGCAATAAAGATAGATTACTGAACGGAGGTGAAAGGAGTTGATCAATGAAGAAATTGCAAGAAAAACGCTCACCATGGAAGTGAGAGCCGGCAAAGTAACAGGCAAGATACTTTTGGATTTGATAAGGAAGTTACTGAAAGAATCAGAAAAAATCGGTGGACTTGAAAAGCTCGTTGGGAGTAAAGGGAATGAAGTAAAACTAAAAGATATGGTTAAAAAGGGACAGCTTGAAGAGATACCAGTAGAAGAAACAGAATTGAAGGAACTGAAAAAAGAACTGAACAGATATGGAGTTAAGTTTTCGGTAATGAAAGATAAAGAATCAGGTAAATACTCAGTGTTCTTTCAAGCAAAAGATATGAAAGTGATGGACAAAGCATTTAAGCACGCACTTTCAGAATCAGAAAAGAAAACGGAAAGGAAAGAATCTATTCATAAAAACATTGAGAAGTTTAAGGAGATGGCTAAAAATTCTGTTTCTAAAGATAAAATCAAGAACAAGCAAAAGGAGCAGAGCCTATGATAGAGAAAATACTAAAGGACATCAAAGGCTTGTTTAAGGTGCAGGATAAGGCAAAGTTTCTAAAGCAGAACATTCCCTATCTTGCATTTTTCTATGTTGGCAATATCTTCTCTCACCATATACGAGCCTATACTGGTGGCGATGTAATAGACAAAATCTTTCAAGGGATATTAGAGCTTAACACCATGAGCTTTATTCCAAGCATTCATCCAACTGACATTATAATAGGCATAGGAGTAGCAGCTTTAATTAAATTCATTGTCTACAGCAAAGGCAAAAATGCAAAAAAGTTCAGACAGGGAAAGGAGTATGGTTCAGCAAGATGGGGAACGAGAAAAGATATAGAACCATACATGGATGAAAAATTCCAGAACAATATCTTGCTTACACAAACAGAACGATTAACTATGAATGGTAGACCTAAAAATCCTAAATATGCTCGTAACAAGAATGTACTTGTTATAGGAGGTAGTGGTTCTGGGAAAACTCGATTTTATGTAAAACCGAACTTAATGCAAATGCACTCGTCATATTGCGTGACCGATCCTAAAGGAACAATAGTCCTTGAGTGTGGCAAGATGCTTGAAGATAATGGCTATGAGATTAAAATTCTAAATACCATAAACTTCAAAAAGTCTATGAAGTACAATCCTTTTGCATATATTCGTTCTGAAAAAGATATTCTAAAGCTTGTTCAGACAATTATCGCAAACACGAAGGGCGAGGGAGAAAAAGCAGGTGAGGACTTTTGGGTGAAAGCTGAAAAACTCTACTATACAGCACTTATCGGATATATCTGGTATGAAGCTCCAAGAGAAGAAAAGAACTTTGCAACACTACTTGATATGATAGACGCTTCAGAGGTAAGAGAAGATGATGAAACCTACATGAATCCGATTGATAGACTCTTTGAAGCATTGGAAAAGAAAGAACCGACACACTTTGCGGTGAAGCAATATAAAAAGTACAAATTGGCTGCTGGGAAAACTGCCAAGTCTATTCTAATATCTTGCGGAGCAAGACTTGCCCCATTTGACATAAGAGAGCTTAGAGAACTAATGAGTGAAGATGAACTTGAGCTTGATACACTGGGAGATAGAAAGACAGCACTCTTTGTCATTATCTCCGATACAGATGATACTTTTAACTTTGTGGTATCTATTATGTATTCTCAGCTATTTAACTTGCTATGTGATAAGGCAGATGATGTGTATGGAGGAAGATTACCTGTTCATGTAAGATGCTTACTTGATGAGTTTGCAAACATCGGCTTAATTCCAAAGTTTGAAAAGCTAATAGCGACAATACGTTCCAGAGAAATATCAGCAAGTATAATTCTTCAAGCACAATCTCAGCTAAAGGCAATCTATAAAGATAATGCTGATACAATCGTGGGCAACTGTGATAGCACCTTATTTCTTGGTGGAAAGGAGAAAACAACACTTAAAGAGCTTTCTGAAACGCTTGGTAAAGAAACCATTGACCTTTACAACACATCTGAAACAAGGAGTAATCAAAAGAGTTTTGGACTTAATTATCAAAAGACAGGCAAGGAGCTTATGAGTCAAGATGAAATTACGGTCATGGACGGCGGTAAATGTATTTTTCAGCTTCGTGGTGTCAGACCTTTTCTATCAGATAAATTCGATATTACAAAACATAAGAACTATAAGCTACTGGAGGATTATAATAAGAAAAACTTGTTTGATATAGAAAGCTATATGAAGCGAAAAGGAAAAGCAAAGCTGAATAGGGAAACAGTTATTACAAGAATGCAGTAAGTCTAAAAAACATAGATTTGCTGCTTTTTTATTACTCAAAGTCAGGAGGTAAGATGATAAGAATACGAAGTCCCACTAAGAAAAAGTAAATAGGATGAGCATCAGCGATTGGAAAAGAAAAAATTCCGGTCGCTTTTTTATTTAAACGAAAAGGAGAAATTTTTAATGAAGCAAGAAATGATTAACATCAATGCCAATTTATTGGCAGAGCCCACTTTTTCAAGTTTTGACAAAGAGGGAGAAACTGTTGAGGTTGCAAACTTCACGCTTGTAAAAAAGTACGGGAAAGGCAAGGAGTATATCAACTGCGCAGCCTATGGAGAAAAATCGGAGAAAGCAAAGGACTTTGAAAAAGGCGATTTGATTCATATCTTTGGTTACTTTAAGAAGCGTGAAAAAGAGGGAAAGACTTACAAAAACTTTGTAGTGAAGTCATATAACAAGATTGAAAAGAAAGAAGAAAGCGAGGAGGAATAAATTATGGAATTTTTTACACAGGCAGTTAATGTATTAAAGATTTTGGTAATGGCAGTAGGAGCAGGACTTGGAGCATGGGGTGTTATCAACCTGATGGAAGGATATGGCAATGACAATCGTGCGACACGTTCATAAGTGAAAAGCTTATGCACTAAGTCGAAGGACTGAAAGTTCAAAACTTAGGAGAACTGGCAATCTGATAGGTAGAATGACGGGGTAACGCCCTGAAATGCCTACACTGATACTCCGATTGGCAATAAATATTAGACTAATTTATTGTCAAAAGCTCGGTGAAGTCGGCAGAGAGTAGCCGTAAGACTGATATTAACATCAGACACGAAAGCTGTTCAGAGGTGGACGGTGCTACCTATATGTCGGGTGTCGAATACGCATGGTGAGAATGTGTATACCAAAGCACTGACGTACTTCCGAATGTAAGGGTCTAAACGTTTGAATTTGCCTAACGGCAATTCCCATCAAAGATGGGGTGTTTGTGGATGAGTAAGAATGGTTGTTATGAAAATCCATATATCGTTACAGGCGATATGGTGAAAACTAAACACAGGCTTAGAGGAAGAACCTAAACGTATTCAAAGATAAGATTGTCGGAACGTGGTAAGCCAAGAGCATGGAAGCAGTCTAATGCTAATGAAGTGTTGAATGGGAAAATGACTGAAAAAAACAGCATATAACCGTTCTTTATCTTGGTGAAAGCGGTGGCACAGTACCTATGAAGCGAAAATAATAAGTTCGTGGAGGGATAGCCACCAGTCACAGGAAAGTACAAGAACTGAAATTAAGACAAACACAGCTTCGAGTATGACAAAGAAAATCAAATCCGAAAGGAGATGGTGACTGTGTCCACTTCGAAACAAACACTGAAACAAAGCAAAATCCGTTATACGGAATACTATGACTTGCAAAAAGTCCTTGATGATTTATATGAAGATAGCGGTAATAATAAAGTATTTTCAAATTTAATGGAGTTGATAACTTCAAGAGAAAATATTAAACTTGCCTATCGTAGTATAAAAGGGAACAAAGGAAGTCATACGGCTGGGGTAGATGGCAGAACAATAAAACATCTATCAAGGCTAAATGAAGAAGAATACATTTCTCTCATACAAAAACAGTTTCATTGGTATAAGCCACGCCCTGTAAAGAGAGTGGAAATGCGAAAGCCTAATGGGAAAATTAGACCTTTAGGAATACCAACTATTGTAGATAGAATTGTACAACAATGTATCTTGCAAATATTAGAGCCAATATGTGAAGCCAAGTTTCATGACAGTTCCTATGGGTTTCGACCTAACAGGAGTACGGAACACGCTATTGCAGAATGTGCAAGACTAATGCAGATACAGCACTTACACTATGTAGTCGATATTGATATACAAGGATTTTTCGATAACGTATATCATGCAAAGCTCATAAGGCAGCTTTGGAATTTAGGAATCCATGACAAAAAGTTACTTTGTATCATTAAGGAAATGCTTAAAGCAGACATAGTTATGCCCGATAAAAAGGTAATTACACCAACAAAGGGAACACCACAAGGCGGAATATTATCACCGCTACTATCTAATGTAGTCTTGAACGAATTAGATTGGTGGGTTTCATCTCAATGGCTGACAATGCCTACGCATTATCCATATAAACAGAGAACGAACAGTCAAGGAACAGAGATAAAAAGCCATACTTACAGAGCTTTAAGAACAAGCAACCTAAAAGAAATATACATTGTAAGGTATGCTGATGATTTTAAGATATTTTGCCGTAATTACTACGATGCAAAAAGAACCTATCAGGCAGTTACAAAATGGTTGCAAGACCGATTAAAACTAAATGTGAGTGAAGAAAAATCTAAAATAACAAATCTAAAACAAAGGTATTCGGAGTTCTTAGGATTTAAGCTTAAGGTTAAACCAAAAGGCAAAAAGTTTGTTGTACAGTCGCATATAAGTGATAAGGCACTGAAAAATGCAAAAGAAAATATTTCTAAATGTGTTGCGGATATAAAAAGACCTGCAAACGAAAAGGAACAGTACAAAGCAATAGCCAAGTATAATGCCACTGTTTCAGGCTTGCATAATTACTACCAAATAGCAACAAATGTAAGTTTGGACTTTGCTAAAATAGCCTTTCACATTAAAAAGCAGATGAACAACAGACTTGATATTAAAACCAGTGGAATGCTAAACAAAGGATTTATCAAAGAAAAATATGGAAAAAGTAAACAGCTTCGCTTCCTTAATGGACATCCGCTAATTCCAGTTGGATATATTAGGACAAAGGACGCAAAACACAAGAAAAAGGTTGTAAATAAATACACTGTAAAGGGCAGAGCTTTTATTCATAAAAATCTGCAAATCGATGTAGATACACTTGTTTGGTTGATGAGACATCCTGTACTTGATAAGAGTATAGAGTTTGCAGACAACAGAATCTCGCTCTTTGCAGCACAATATGGCAGATGTGGGGTAACAGGTGTAAAACTTACACCAAACTATATACATTGCCATCACAAGATACCGCTTGAACAAGGCGGTACAGACAGTTATAGCAACTTAATTCTTGTTACAGCTGCAGTTCATATACTTATCCATGCAACAAAAGAAGATACAATCCAAAAATATATAAAAGAGCTTGGCTTAACGGTCAAGCAGATCGAGAAATGTAATAAGCTTAGAAAAATGGCAGGATTGCCACTAATTTAGAAAAAAATAATTTGTTACGAAGTGTGTAAGTCTTAGTTAAAACGTGAAAATCTTTCTTGTGATGGAACGCCGTGTGCGGTGAAAGTCGCATGCACGGTGTGAAGTGGGGGAAAATCCGGAGATAACATCAAAGGATTACCTATCACTATCGGGTGCAAAATCTCAAGGTATTAAGCAGCTGATGGCAGGAGGCGGTATTGTCCTAATCGGACTTAAGCTGATTCCACTTCTTGCCAATGTACTCAAGTAAGAAGAAAAGGAGAGCTTAGATGTTTGGGATATTCGACAAGATAGAAGAATTTTTTAAGGAACTTCTACTGGGCGGTATCCAAGCAAACTTA
>NZ_KV804745.1:167277-168007 GCF_001811425.1 Peptoniphilus sp. HMSC062D09
GTTTCTTGACATCAACGATAAAGTTGGTGCAGTTGCAACAGATGTAGGAAAAACTCCCATGGGGTGGAACGGAGATGTATTTGCCTTTATCAAAAGCATTAACGATTCCGTCATTATTCCCATAGCGGGACTAATCATCACAGCAGTCCTTTGTATTGAGCTTATCAATATGGTAATGCAGAAAAACAATATGCATGATACGGACACCTTTGAATTTTTTAAGTACATCATTAAGATGTGGATTGCTGTATGGTTAGTATCTCATGCTTTTGAGTTTTCAATGGCAGTCTTTGATGTGGCACAACATATGGTAAATAAGGCGGCAGGGGTGATAAATACCTCTGCCACCGTTTCCGGAGATCAGATAGTGGCAATGATGGATACCTTAAAAGAAAAGGGGCTTGGAGAGCTTGTCATGATTCTCTTTGAAACCTCACTCATAAAGGTTGCCATAGAGGTAATTTCCATTGTAATCATGCTTGTGGTTTACGGAAGAATGTTTGAGATTTATGTTTACTCATCGGTTTCAGCCATTCCATTTGCCACAATGGGAAACAAAGAGTGGGGACAAATTGGAACAAACTATATCAAAGGACTGTTTGCACTGGGGCTACAAGGACTCTTTTTAATGGTTTGTCTTGGAATATATGCAGTATTAGTTAAGACAATAAAGATAACAGATATACACACAAGTACCATGACGATACTTGGATATGCGGTTTTGCTGGGG
>NZ_KV804745.1:168107-168659 GCF_001811425.1 Peptoniphilus sp. HMSC062D09
GCTGGGGTTAATGATGCTAAAGAGCGGAACTCTGGCCAAAAGCGTATTAAATGCACACTAACAGAAAGGAAGGATAGGATGATCAAAAGAAAAACAGTATTTACAGCAGCAGTAATCGGAGCAGGTGTTATAGCGGTGATTGATAGAATCAAACTTTTTAGCAAGATTAATGACCTGGAAGAAAGAACAAAAGACATCGGTCGCTGCCATAATGACTTTTGTATTTTGCAGGAAAGATATAACAAAAATACAGATAAACAGATAGAAAGCATTCAGGAAGAAATCGGCTCTGTTTATGAACACATGGCAGAGCTTTCAAAGGAAAAAGAAGATGGGAGGTAAGTTATGGCATATGTACCAATCCCAAAAGACCTAAAGAAGGTAAAAACAAAGGTAGCTTTTAACTTAACCAAAAGGCAGATGATAGGTTTCACACTCGCAGGACTGGTAGGACTACCAGTCTATTTATTTATGCGAAAGGTCGTTCCAAATGATATTGCCGTCATATTTCTCATTGTGTCCACACTCCCTATATTTTTTATCACTCTTTTT
>NZ_KV804746.1:0-571 GCF_001811425.1 Peptoniphilus sp. HMSC062D09
GATCACCCCCGCACACGCGGGGACTACGTCGTTAGATTTTTTTAGTTGCTCTGCGTAGTGGAATCACCCCCGCACACGCGGGGACTACTCTTTTATGTGCTTTACACAAGCACAACTCTTAGGATCACCCCCGCACACGCGGGGACTACTAGGCGGAACTTATCCACCAAGAGAGATCACTGGGATCACCCCCGCACACGCGGGGACTACGGCATTATCTTTATCTAACATTTTGCTTTTTAAGGATCACCCCCGCACACGCGGGGACTACAAGGAATTTTATCCTCATGACTTCTAACTTCTAGGATCACCCCCGCACACGCGGGGACTACTATAGAGGGTATCAATTAATACCCTCTATGTCAGGATCACCCCCGCCCACGCGGGGACTACCTTCTCTCTTTGCCGTCACGCACGGCTATGGTAGGATCACCCCCGCCCACGCGGGGACTACGACAACGCGGATAAAATAGCCTTTTTTATGGACGGATCACCCCCGCCCACGCGGGGACTACTATAAAAGAAACTTATGGTTCACTTCCAAAGCGGGATCACCCCCGCCCACGCGGGG
>NZ_KV804746.1:671-879 GCF_001811425.1 Peptoniphilus sp. HMSC062D09
GATCACCCCCGCCCACGCGGGGACTACGTAAAGCGCATGGGACGCGCAGCCAGGGATAAGGGATCACCCCCGCCCACGCGGGGACTACTTTAAGAAGTTATACCTTATTTGGAAAAAAACAGGATCACCCCCGCCCACGCGGGGACTACCGGTGTTTTCTTCGTCATATTCAGTTCCTTCTAGGATCACCCCCGCCCACGCGGGGACT
>NZ_KV804746.1:979-1248 GCF_001811425.1 Peptoniphilus sp. HMSC062D09
GATCACCCCCGCCCACGCGGGGACTACTACTAATATGATTTTTTAGTTGTACTACTTCCAGGATCACCCCCGCCCACGCGGGGACTACCAGTCGTTCAACAACAAAATCGTAAAAAAAACAGGATCACCCCCGCCCACGCGGGGACTACAAACCTCTAAACTTCCATCAATAACCATGTCAAGGATCACCCCCGCACACGCGGGGACTACTAGGGCTTGGCTTGAACCTTATAAAAGAATCCAGGATCACCCCCGCCCACGCGGGGACT
>NZ_KV804746.1:1348-1618 GCF_001811425.1 Peptoniphilus sp. HMSC062D09
GATCACCCCCGCCCACGCGGGGACTACTGAGTTAGACAAGTCAAAGATCCATGATATAGAGGATCACCCCCGCCCACGCGGGGACTACAGGAAATCGAACACTTACAGATGCTAGAAACGAGGATCACCCCCGCCCACGCGGGGACTACTGTTCATGGATTCGCCATTTACTCTCATTATTAGGATCACCCCCGCCCACGCGGGGACTACTCTAATGCGTCATGCTCTTTTTCTTGTAAAATAGGATCACCCCCGCCCACGCGGGGACTA
>NZ_KV804746.1:1718-1926 GCF_001811425.1 Peptoniphilus sp. HMSC062D09
GGATCACCCCCGCCCACGCGGGGACTACCGCTTGTAGGTGATTTATTGTAAATTCCTTCCAGGATCACCCCCGCCCACGCGGGGACTACAATAACTTATTCTGCCGATATTATTTGCAGGAAGGATCACCCCCGCCCACGCGGGGACTACTTCGCGTGGTGGCTATGATTGAGCTATCATTCAGGATCACCCCCGCCCACGCGGGGAC
>NZ_KV804746.1:2026-2356 GCF_001811425.1 Peptoniphilus sp. HMSC062D09
ATCACCCCCGCCCACGCGGGGACTACGTATTCCTCGCAAAGATAAATAATTCTTTGTTGGGATCACCCCCGCCCACGCGGGGACTACTTTTTATCTGGATATTGATTTCTATTTGAAGAAGGATCACCCCCGCCCACGCGGGGACTACTTTGAGATTATGAAATTACAAATAATCCTATCAGGATCACCCCCGCCCACGCGGGGACTACGATGGAAAGTTATTTACAACTTATGAAGAAGCAGGATCACCCCCGCCCACGCGGGGACTACTCGTAAAAACATCATATGGAAAAGGGAAATCTATGGATCACCCCCGCCCACGCGGGGACT
>NZ_KV804746.1:2456-2663 GCF_001811425.1 Peptoniphilus sp. HMSC062D09
ATCACCCCCGCCCACGCGGGGACTACAAGAGGTCTTACTGGCTAGGGGTCAAAAATTCAGGATCACCCCCGCCCACGCGGGGACTACAAGAAGAAATTGAATCCTTTATGACAGTGAATGGGATCACCCCCGCCCACGCGGGGACTACGACCCCTCAACATACTTGCCACCATCATCAACAGGATCACCCCCGCCCACGCGGGGACT
>NZ_KV804746.1:2763-2967 GCF_001811425.1 Peptoniphilus sp. HMSC062D09
CCCCCGCCCACGCGGGGACTACTTTAATTTTAATTCTGCGTATTTAATCTTTTCAGGATCACCCCCGCCCACGCGGGGACTACCAAGCAATGAATCTAATTGACCAAGCCAGAGAAGGATCACCCCCGCCCACGCGGGGACTACTTTACTTCCATACCCTCATACATGATACCTGCAGGATCACCCCCGCCCACGCGGGGACTA
>NZ_KV804746.1:3067-3396 GCF_001811425.1 Peptoniphilus sp. HMSC062D09
ATCACCCCCGCCCACGCGGGGACTACTCGTCACTATAATCATCAGCATCAGAATTACTAGGATCACCCCCGCCCACGCGGGGACTACTTTTCTCTACTGCAACCACAACGGGACAACCAGGGATCACCCCCGCCCACGCGGGGACTACTCAGCACCAACCAATTATTTTATTTGCGTTCGAGGATCACCCCCGCCCACGCGGGGACTACTATCTTTTTTCTGCTTCATTTGCTAATGCTACAGGATCACCCCCGCCCACGCGGGGACTACTATTTTGGTGTTATGCCCAGTTTTTGAGCCATAGGATCACCCCCGCCCACGCGGGGACT
>NZ_KV804746.1:3496-4133 GCF_001811425.1 Peptoniphilus sp. HMSC062D09
GGATCACCCCCGCCCACGCGGGGACTACGTTTTAATCATTATGATGTACCATTTGTTATTGGGATCACCCCCGCCCACGCGGGGACTACTTTGCAGAAAGAATGTCTGTTAGTCAGAATGAAGGATCACCCCCGCCCACGCGGGGACTACTAGATTATAGACGAATGGAGAATGAGAAAGATTAGGATCACCCCCGCCCACGCGGGGACTACGGGGTGTAAATTGGTTTTCCCTTTTTTCTGTAGGGATCACCCCCGCCCACGCGGGGACTACGAAGTGTGGCAGAGTTAGGCTTAATGCGTGGGGGGATCACCCCCGCCCACGCGGGGACTACTCAGCTATCTTTATCAGTTTGTAGCCATCTTTAGGATCACCCCCGCCCACGCGGGGACTACAAAGTTGGAGTTGATACCATGACAATTTTCCTAGGATCACCCCCGCCCACGCGGGGACTACCTTAATCTTTCCAACTCCGCAAAGAGATGGTTAGGATCACCCCCGCCCACGCGGGGACTACAGGTCCATTACAACTTCCTCTCTTTCTTCTTGAGGATCACCCCCGCCCACGCGGGGACTACTTTCTTATCGCTTGGAATAACTTTTCCGTCTTGGGATCACCCCCGCCCACGCGGGGACT
>NZ_KV804746.1:4233-4503 GCF_001811425.1 Peptoniphilus sp. HMSC062D09
GATCACCCCCGCCCACGCGGGGACTACTACATTAAGCAAAGGAAGGTGAGACTATGACTAGGATCACCCCCGCCCACGCGGGGACTACCTAGTCAATTAGATTTGCTGGATTTAGCTGGTAGGATCACCCCCGCCCACGCGGGGACTACAAGCCCCTTTTTTGGAGCAGATACACCAGTTAGGGATCACCCCCGCCCACGCGGGGACTACCACCCTTAACAGTAATGTAACTTACATCACCGAGGATCACCCCCGCCCACGCGGGGACTA
>NZ_KV804746.1:4603-4993 GCF_001811425.1 Peptoniphilus sp. HMSC062D09
ATCACCCCCGCCCACGCGGGGACTACAGAAGTCAAAACTCGACTCGATATTTTTGGGTAGGATCACCCCCGCCCACGCGGGGACTACTCCAAAAAGGACGCTGTTAAACTTAGAAATTTGGGATCACCCCCGCCCACGCGGGGACTACCAATGGTATTGAGTAACAACTCTGTCTTACCTAGGATCACCCCCGCCCACGCGGGGACTACAGGCAGGTATCCTGTCGTACTCCTCCTCAAACAGGATCACCCCCGCCCACGCGGGGACTACCTCAATTAGCTCTCCAGTGATGTCATCTTCTCTGGATCACCCCCGCCCACGCGGGGACTACGTGTAAGTATGTTAGATTTATACGTTGGATTAGGGATCACCCCCGCCCACGCGGGGACT
>NZ_KV804746.1:5093-5724 GCF_001811425.1 Peptoniphilus sp. HMSC062D09
CCCCCGCCCACGCGGGGACTACAAAAGGCTTATGACAAATATAAAGACACAATAGGGATCACCCCCGCCCACGCGGGGACTACACGTCCAAGACGACAGATTAGAAATGGAAGTCGGGATCACCCCCGCCCACGCGGGGACTACACGTCCAAGACGACAGATTAGAAATGGAAGTCGGGATCACCCCCGCCCACGCGGGGACTACGATAGTCATAAGCTTCTACTGGCTGGATATTGAGGATCACCCCCGCCCACGCGGGGACTACAGGCTAACGACCCAGATGGAGATAATATTAGTGGGATCACCCCCGCCCACGCGGGGACTACTCCTCCCACTTTTTCCATGGACTGGCTAACTCAGGATCACCCCCGCCCACGCGGGGACTACCATTAATTTCTCTATCTATCTTTTTCTTTTTTAGGATCACCCCCGCCCACGCGGGGACTACAGCTAAGACAAGTATATAACGAGTTTATAAGGAGGATCACCCCCGCCCACGCGGGGACTACAGTCTATTAGTTTCTGCAGGATCTATCGCCTTAGGATCACCCCCGCCCACGCGGGGACTACCTAGGTCGCCTCTCTCTAGCTTAGACATTGGGAGGATCACCCCCGCCCACGCGGGGACTA
>NZ_KV804746.1:5824-6211 GCF_001811425.1 Peptoniphilus sp. HMSC062D09
CCCCCGCCCACGCGGGGACTACTTCATAATTGTCTTATCGACTTTTAACATCTTGGGATCACCCCCCGCCCACGCGGGGACTACTTTGAAATACCTTTTTTAATTTTTTATCCATAAGGATCACCCCCGCCCACGCGGGGACTACACTTTAAATGTCCAACTTGTGGGCAGGACCTATGGATCACCCCCGCCCACGCGGGGACTACAGTCAAACTGTTTCATCAAGAGGTCATAGGGTAGGATCACCCCCGCCCACGCGGGGACTACTCATCTCCAAGCGTGAATGATAAATTGAAAGAAGGATCACCCCCGCCCACGCGGGGACTACTTTTTCTCCTGGTATAAACTCAATATCGTCATAGGATCACCCCCGCCCACGCGGGGACT
>NZ_KV804746.1:6311-6942 GCF_001811425.1 Peptoniphilus sp. HMSC062D09
ACCCCCGCCCACGCGGGGACTACCTAGGTCAGACTTTTCTTTTTGTAGTGCAGTAAGGATCACCCCCGCCCACGCGGGGACTACAGGGATGGGATATCCTGAAACGACAGTATCTAAGGATCACCCCCGCCCACGCGGGGACTACAATGTAACTTACATCACCGATTAGGATTGCAGAGGATCACCCCCGCCCACGCGGGGACTACAAAAATACCTCATAGACTCAGTAACACATAAGAGGATCACCCCCGCCCACGCGGGGACTACTTTGCAAGTTCTTCGTCATCTGCAAATGGGTTAGGATCACCCCCGCCCACGCGGGGACTACCTCTCCCAGTGCAGTGTTTATCCATACCTTTAAGGATCACCCCCGCCCACGCGGGGACTACCAAGCATGATAGATTTATATGTAGGTCTAGTTAGGATCACCCCCGCCCACGCGGGGACTACTTTCAGGCTCATAGATACCTTCAAACTCTTCAGGGATCACCCCCGCCCACGCGGGGACTACCTGTCATAGTCACTACCTCCATACTTTATCTCAGGATCACCCCCGCCCACGCGGGGACTACTAAGAGTTAAGAAACTCAATATCAAAAGGAGCAGGATCACCCCCGCCCACGCGGGGACT
>NZ_KV804746.1:7042-7311 GCF_001811425.1 Peptoniphilus sp. HMSC062D09
GATCACCCCCGCCCACGCGGGGACTACTCTCCATCTGGGTCGTTAGCCTTAAAGCTAAAAGGATCACCCCCGCCCACGCGGGGACTACCAAAAAGAATTGGAGATTTATCAAATACAGTTGGGATCACCCCCGCCCACGCGGGGACTACATCAAAAGGACTGTGAGAAGTACGAGAAAGCCAGGATCACCCCCGCCCACGCGGGGACTACTTTATGACGGGAACTTGGCACTTGCTGAGGCAGGGATCACCCCCGCCCACGCGGGGACT
>NZ_KV804746.1:7411-89200 GCF_001811425.1 Peptoniphilus sp. HMSC062D09
ATCACCCCCGCCCACGCGGGGACTACACTTAAAAGATCCCATGATTTTGCCTTTTTTATTTTAAAGTGTCCAATAATTTTTTCACTTTCAAAATTAATTTTTCTTCCAATCTTGAGTCTTCCAATGCTCTATGAGGTACTTCTTCCTCAATTCCATAGGTTTTCAAAACTGTCTTAAGTTTATAATTTTTAAGAAATAAGTTTTCTTTTTTTACAAATTGCATGATGTCATAAACTTTATTTTTTATTTTTGGCAAATTTTCTCTATCCAAGGCTTCGTTTAAAAATTGTATGTCGAAGTTTACGTTATATCCCACAAGGTTATTTTCGCCAATAAATTCAGAAAATTCTTTTAAGGCTTTTCCTAAAGGTACTCCTTCTCTTTCTAGCATTTCATCATCTATAGTAGTGAGCCTTACTATTTCTTCTGGCAATTTTTCTTGAATTTTTATCAATCTGTGAAATTCTTCTCTGTTTTTTCCTACTTTCACTGCACCTATTTCAATAATTTTATTATTATTTATGTCTAGCCCGTCTGTTTCTATGTCTATTACTACATATTCTTTTGCTTTTTCTTTCTCTACTTCTTTTTTTAATTTGCTATGCTCTATATTTTTTATTTTTTTAAATTGAGCTGCTTTTGAAAATCCTTCTTTTAAGGTATTTTCTCTTTCTTTTTCTTCTTTTTTTACAAGAACCAGTGGAATACCCTCCGAATCTATTACTTCTCTAATTCCATTTATGGTTTCAAAGTTATAGCCAATTTCGTTCCTGTTGTAATAAGATATTGTCGCCTCGCCATCTTTTAAATTATCTTTTACTCTCTCCCAAAGTTTTTCTCTAACTTTAGTGTTGAGATTTCCAACATATACTCCAGTAGCAACTTCTTGCAGCCATTTGCTCAAATCTCCTCTAAGGGAATTGGGAACTTTTGATAGTGTTATTACTGTGAAAGGCATTAGTTATCACCTTCTGTGTAATTCACTCCATATTTTACTAATTTTCCCTTGTCATCCCAAAGACTTATGGTATCTAAATTTACTAAATCATCAGGATTTATTTCCATTAAATACTGTAAATCTTCCACAATTTTTTTCATTAACTTTCCATCCACACACTTGTCTCGAAGCATTTGTCTAGCCATTCTTCCTATGTCGTCGTCTTCTGATGCTTCTTCTGCTATTTTAAAGGAAAGGGGTATTGTGTATTGAGCCTTATATAAATCTGCTACATCATAGACAAAGGATTTATCGTGACCTGTGTGGACGAAGCCAAGTCCTGGCGACATTCCTAAGGCAACTATTACGCTGTGACAAACTCCATATAGTGCTACATTGGCCGCTGATAGCGCCTTGTTCACTATTGTGCCCTCTTCATAATTATCTGGATCGTAATCTCTTTTTGTCCATTCAACTCCGTGCAGTTTGGCTTCTTTTCTGTATAAGTTTCTTATTCTGGCTCCTTCTCTTCCTCGAAGCTGCTGCATAGTGAGTTTCATGACATCTTCATCTGGAAATCGCATTTGATACATTTTTCTTGCCACTAATAATCTAGTATTCCTGTTTGAAAATAATACTGCTTGTTTTTCAAGGAATTTTGTCGAATGTGCCAAGGGTCTTCCATTAGCGTAAAGTCTTACTCCTCTTTCTCCAGCCCAAATTATAGATGTGCCTGTGTCAGCTAATAATTCAACTGCTCTATGGCTTATGTCTGTACCTGGCCCTAGCATCAATATCCCAATTATGGCAGCTGGTATTTTTATTATTCCCCTGCTGTCAACAACTGTCAGTGCTCCGTCTTGTCTATTTATCTTTGCGTGCTCAAGGTAAATAAAGCTAACCCTATCTTCGATTCGAGGTAATTCTGTAAGCTCAGGCTTTTTCCCACCAGCAATTTCATTCATTTTACATCACCGGTATAACAGTCATCATTCCAAATCCATAAGCTTTTTCTCTTCCTATGCCCTCTTTAAGTGTCTTTATAAATTTTTCTCTGTCTTTTATTTTAAGCTTACCTTCATAGACAACTTTATTTAGTTTTACATGTTTCATGCCTCTTTTCTTGAGAAGAGGATGTGCTCTTTCAACTATTTGAAAATCTTCGTCTTTTAATTCAAATCCATTTTTTAAGGATCTGTCTAAGAAAAATTTTCTTTGGTCTTCGATGTTGTAGCAGGGATATATTTTTCCTCTGCCTTTAGTATTTTCATCCATTTTTGATATTACAGGGTTTAAGGCTACTCTAAATCTAAGTGTCTGACCTTCTTTTAGTTTTTCTAGAAACTTTTCATAATCCTTTGTCCTTGCAGTATTATCTACTCCATATTTTTCCAAGGCTTTTAAATCAGGCTTTACTTCTGATACTATTAAAAGAAAAGTTCTATCGCCTATTCTATCAATTCTCCATAGTTTCCTGCTGCGCTCATTTTCATTAATTTCCTCTGGAAAACTCATCTCAACCCAATTGTGGTAGGCTCCAAGATGAGTGAGGTCTCTAATTTTTCTTCTGTTGTTAAGGTCAATTTCAACTTGTGATATATACATATTAACCTCCTATTGCTCCAAAGGCATCGTGCTCAGTTTCGCCCACATTTCTATCTACTTCGATGTATAAGAATGATTCGCCCCTATAGTCAAACTTTCTCTCTCTTTGTGAAAAAGAGATTGCCTTATCCTTTCTAAGTTTTTCTCTGGAATTATTTATAATTTTTGAATCGCCACAAATTTTTAGTCTATTGCTCTTAGTCAATCTATTAAATTTACTTGCTTGCCAATCTGTCTTTTTTAACAGTTCAATTGCTTCTTCTTCATAAATTCCCATGATAAAATCATAAGTAACTGGGCAAGATCTTTTCCCTAAGAATGTTTGGAAGTAAGGTTTCTTTAAGCTTTCATAAATCTCTTTTATAAAATCATCGTCACTGTGACTTAAAGCTACTAAAAATATGGCATCAGAAAGATAATATCTATTTGTTACATAGTTTCTATCAAGGGTGCCATTAGATTTTAATTTTTGCGCAATATGATAGTCTCTTAATAGAACTCCTGCCTGGTCGATTCTCACTCCAAAGTCTAATTCATTTAATTTTTTTAATTTTTCTTCTTCATCTCGCCTGTATCCAAGAGAGGCTGCAAGCAAGCCTAAAACTCCACTCTTTGATGGATAGTCATCAGTATGCCTGGTTTCAAAATTTGAGCCCGTGCCCCAAGCTTGCAAAGGTCCCTGAAGTTTTAATAAAATACTTTTCAATTTACTCACCCAATTCGTCAGGTATTATTTCTCCAAGTTTTTCTTCTAAATCTTTTAATAGAGCTTTAAAATTATCTTCAACTTTTATTCCATCAATGCTATTAAATTCATTTAGTGATAGGCAAAAAGTTGCAAGAGGTTCTTCTACAAATTTTTCTGATTTTTTGTATTCTTTCAAAAGTTTTTCTACTGATTCTTCTACAAAGCCTTCATTTTTGTAAGCCTTTACTGGGTTTTCAAAGGCACTTACAAGGTTTACTGGTCTATCCTCTCTCAAAGTAATCATAATGAATGAAGGTATAGTTGTGTTTGCAAAAGTGTTTACTTTTCCTGTAGGAAGTGATTTTGCAAAAGCTTCTACAAAAAGTTTTAAGGCGTTAATTGTTTCTTTTTTATCGGATAGTTGTTTCACAAATTCGTGAACAGCAACATTGGCGTATCTATATAAAGTTGAGGAATTATATTCAATTGTTCCTAGCATTCCTGCTCCTGCATTTGTTTCTTCTTGCAAGTCATCAACTGCTGTGAAGAAATCAAATTCCGTTTCTACAGAGTGAGTTGAAATTGCGTGAGCAACTTGACAAGATGCATCTTCATTAAGCGATGGATCGTCTGCAACCATTCGTCCAAAAAGTGCCAAGTCAACAGCTGGATCATCTTTTAACATTTCCTTTAATAAGTTTTTATCCTTAACTCCATCTACTGCAGCTCTTGCTAATTTTTCCGCTTGAGAATTTCCCAAGAAAAACAAGGCTGTAGTTTTAAAGTTTTTAGTCTTTACTCCAGCATCTTTTAAGATTTCATCAGCCATCTTTAGTGCTTCTTCATCATTTATTCTTGAATCAATTTTCTTTATTTTTGAAGCGATATAATCAGGAATTTTATAACTTCTCACTCCAACATTGCCGTCTTCAGAATTTTCCAAAAAATAACTTCTTATTGCTCTCTTCCAACTTTGAGAACTTACTCTAGCTCTCCTAACTCCACCATATTGTGCAGTCTTAGGGCTACCAGTGTCATCTCTATTTATATTTGATGGTGGCAAAGTTTGAATAGCGTTAACATCCATAAATAAATTATTAGTTTTCATTTTCTTCTACTCCTTCTTCTTTTTCATTTTTTACAAAATAGTATCTGCTTGCCCATGAGAATTTTACTTCTTCTCCATATCCAGTTAAAAATTTATATAAATCTCCTGAAAGTTTTGTATAATTAACTTTCGCATCAGTCTTTGACTTTAAAAGTTTTATCATTTGTCTCATGTGATGTGACAATTCTTCAAAGGTTGATGAAGTAATCATAGTGTTAAATCTTCTGTCTGCTGCTAAAGAATCCTCTCCCTTTCTGAGAAAACTTAGTGAATAACCAAAATTTTTCCACTTTTCTGCATCTTTACTTAATAAAACACTATCTGATTCAGCTTGTTGATGTAGTGCATAAAGCTGAATTGTTGTCACTATTGCTTTTTCTTCTAGAGATAATTTTCCATCAGAACTTAAAAAATCCTCCGGCAAATATCTGAAAAGCAAAGGCAAAAGATCAATAGATTCAGTCAGCGGTCTATTAATAGAATTTCTAATATTAGCTAAATTTGCCCTGCCATTACTAGAGTTAATTTCAGATTCAAGCTCACTTAATATATTTCTTGTGACCGATTCAACTCTAAAGGTCTTGCTCTTTTCTTTAACCATTTTATCCTCCTATCCTATAGTTTTATTTAAAATATTTATAAATTTGTTGTAACAAGTAGCAATATTCATAACTTTTCCATCTTTTTCGATGCCCCTGTAATCTCTTGAACTTGCCTCAAAAATAATTGTTTTTGCTTCATTTTTTACAAGAGATTTTAATTCATCTCTCCACTCTCTAGTCTTTTTATTTTTGTCATCATTTTTCTCTATGCTAGCAAGCCATACCTTAAAGGGCTCATTGAGTTTGTAATAAAGTTCCTCAATTTTTTGATTTTTAAAAGTTTTACTCTTGTCATTTCTAACTGTCATTAGGTCAGAAATAAAATATCCAAAAATTCCAGATACAACTTTTTTGGTAAGCTCAACCTCATCATTTATTCTAGGCACCCAACCATTTTTATAGGTATCACTAAGTACCATTTCCTTTATCGCCATGTCGTCATAAATTTCATCTACGGGTACCCAAGAAGTTGCATTGCCATCATCTTTCATACTTATGGATTTTATGACAATTTCATATTCGCCAATGGTTTCCTTTAAATTATTGTTAAACTTAATTATTCCAGGTACTTTTGTCTTTGATTCACTTGTTTCATCTAGGTTTGAAATTAATCCAAAGGACCTCCAAAGCGATTCACCAAAAGTATGTTTTCTTGGTTTGAATTTATCTTTGTCTGGTCCACTGGCATCAATTTTCCAAAGTGTCATTGCTTCTAAAAATGCATCCAGATGATTTATCTCTGGTATCTTAACGATGTCAAAATAAAAAGCTTCATTAAAATCTTTTTTAGGATCAACATAGATTGCTCTTGACCAATTTGTGTATAGTTCTGACAAATTATCTGGGTTTTTATTAGATAAGTAGTTTCTAATAATTTCTGAGCTATCATATTCCCAACAAGGTCTTTCTATTTTTCCAATAAAGTTTTCATCTGGATTTGGCAAAATTAAATTCAAAAGAAGTGTGTCAAATAAATTTTTGCCAGATAAATAAATTCCACCAATGTCAAATAGCCAACCCTTTGAATTTGGAACATCATATTTATCTTTGCCAAAAATTACTTTATCAGAAAGTCCAGAGTAGCCTTGGAAGGTCAAAAGCCATCTTAAGGCCTCATCTTCTTTTAATATCTCCTTGTTTGAATTTGCATCAGACTTAGGAGAAAAGAGTGCAACCTTATTTCCACTTTCAGAAATCATTCTATTTATGTTTTTCCCACTAATTGAACTTGGATTTTTCTTGTTAATATTTTTCTCGCCAATATCTTCCTTCCTCACTTGGTAAAAAGGATACTGGTCATCTAAAAAGTAAAAGTGATCCTTCCACACATTTAAGTAATCTGAAACTATTTTTGGAAATTTTTTTCTTTCCCACAAGTTTTCCCAAGTTTCTCTTAAACTATCTGTATAGTCATCAATGTCATCTTCATCTACATCATGAACTTGCCTAAATTTCTCATCAAGTTCAATTCCTATGTGAGGATTCCCCTGGTAGTCAAAGCGAGAGAAAACAGTTTGCAAAATAGCTAATAAAAGTCTAGTTATTGCAAAATCTTGAGTCTTAGTGTCTGTTGCAATGTCTGTATATTTTTCTGCATTCTCAAAAATTTCAATAAGTGAAACTTTTTTACTCTCTGAGTTTTTCGCCTCAACAACTGAAATCCAACTTTCTTCCAATAAATTATATCGTCCCAAATTTTCACACCCTTTCATAAAATAAACCAAATTTTTTATCGTATCTTAATTTATAACCATTTAATATAAAGCTACTATCTTCATCAAAAATAATTCCAAGAGATCCCTTGAGCCAAGTTTTACTTTGCCAACTTGCAAGGTTCTTTTTATTATATACTTCAAGTTCTTTTATAGTGTTTTCAAAAGCCTTTGGAAACTTGCTTAGGACTAGGGGTAGTCTTAGTGTTTCTCTGGCAATAATTTTTGCAGTTTCTGGATTATCTATATCCATAGAAAGATCCACGCCATCACTAAAGCTTCCATAGCCCTTAGAAACTTTTTTCAGGGCAATAACTTCTATTGTGTCGTCAATGTCTCTTACCCTGGCATATCCAATTTCTTCTGTATTAAGTGGTACTGGAGTCTCCAAAAGACCTATGAGAGATTTTTTGCCAGTGCTATCTGGTTTCCCCAGCTTATAAGTCTTCGCCCTTTCTTCTTTATTGCTAATGTTAACTTTTCTTTTAAGGGATCTCTCATCCATTAATCTCAAAGAATCTTCTGCTAAGTCTACTTCTCCCCCTTCATAAACTTTATCAACTAAAGTAGAAATATCTTCTGGAATTTTTATAACTTGAGGCAAAAAGTAATCACTCATCATTAAAATATATTCGTCATAAATAGCCTTGGTCTTTTCCTCATATTCAAAAGTTTCACTTGTGCCAAGGACATAAAGTCTTGGGACTTTGTAAAATTCACTCCTATCTATGTCGTGTCTTTGCAGTCTTCCCACTCTTTGTATAAGTAAATCTATGGGGCAGAGGTCGCTTATCATTACATCAAAATCTAAATCAAGACTTTGTTCAATAACTTGAGTTCCTATTATAATTTTTCTCTTTGGTCTCTTTGCATTTTTTGAAACTAAGCTGAGTAATAAATTTTCTCTTTCAACCCTATGTCTTGCAATGTAATTGGAGTGCAAGAGTTCAACAGAATCACTTCCAAATAATTTTTCACACTCTATTGCAAGTTCTTGTGCATCCTTTACAGTGTTTAAAATTACTCCTATTACGCCCTCATTTTCATAAAGCTGTTTCAACAAATCTAATAAATTTTCCTTGTCTTCTCTTATGACTTCTATCTCTTTATTTGCTATTTTTCTAAAATTATTTTGAACTTTTATCTCGTCGCCATCAGTATAGGTAATCAAGGGATAGGCAGTGGATAAAACTTCTTCAGGCTTTTTTATTTCCTTCCACTTGAGGCCGCCACCTCTCATATAGTTTTCCACAAGTTCAAGTCTCCTTTTTTTAGGAAGAGTTGCCGATAAAATTATTACAGGAACTTTATATGCACCCATCCACCTAAGAGCTTCCTTTAAATACTGCATCATGTAGCAATCGTAGGCATGGACCTCATCTATAACTACAACTTTTTTCGTAAAACCGAGATGCCTAAGTGCCAAGTGTTTTTGTTTTAGTGCAAGAAGTAAAAATTGGTCCACAGTTCCAATAATAAAATCGTCTAAGGCAGTTTGCTTTCTACCTGAAAACCACTCATTAATAATTACGCTGCCTTCTTCATTTTCGGGATCCACATTTTTTGCAAGACTGGTATAATTATCGTTTAATGATGCCTTGCTGTGGGCAAGCCTAATGCTTGCATTTGACTCAAGGTCTTTTGATAAACTTTCAAGCCAATCTTCCACTCTTGTAAACATTCCATTTGAAGTAGCTTGAGTTGGCAGTCCAAAGAAAAGCCCACTCCTATTGGTTTTGTAAATTAATTCTTCTACAGCAACAAGAGATGCCTCTGTCTTTCCAATGCCCATTGGCGCTTCCAAAATTATAAGTCCTGGATCCTTTGTATCAGAAATTGCACCTACAAATTTTTCTTGAATTTCATTAGGAGAGTCAAAACCAAATCTATTTTTAAAAATTTCTCTTGGTTCAGAAAAATTATTAATAATTATTGGGTCGTTTTTATACCACTTGCTCCAACCTTCTATAAAACGCTGGTAACTATCCTCTGGCACAAAACTTTCTATGTCAAAAAGTGGAAAATAATGTTCATTACTGCTGATCCAGTCTGCCATAATTAGAAGACCAGAAAGAAGAAAGGCTCCTTCTTGAGAAATTTTTGGAATATCTTCTATACTTTTAAACTCAGCTTCATCCATGGCATATTTAAAAATTTTTCTCTGCTCTTCGTCCCATTTTTTATGTAACTCATTTTCCTCATCTTCGTATTGGAAATAATTTGAAGCATAAGAAGATTTTTGAATGTCAATTATTCTCTTGCTGTCAATTGGCTTGCCATGGTGAGCACCAACTATGGATGCTACATCATCGCCCACTCCATACCAAGAAAGGAGGCACTCTGAACCGAGAGCGTGATGACTTTTATTAGCTGATGCTCTGTCAAAATTTTTTAAGTCATAAAATCCATTTGATTCTAATCTTTCGATTAAATAATCATCTAAATCCCTTGAATTATTGTAGCCTGGCATAGTTTGAAAGGCTGGGGAACACTTATGTAAATCATGTGTCAAAGCCAAAAAAATAGAGAGGTTTTTTGCAATTTCCTCTCCACTAAGATCTACTGAATTAAAGTTCAAGGAATTTATGATGAAATTTTTGACCAAGGCTTAAATAATGCTCCCAAAGACAACAAATTACATTTTTTGTATCTTCGAGATGCTGTTTGAGAGGCAGCCATTTAAAAAGTCCACCCTTTTCTTCTTTCTTCGCCCAAAAAAATTTATTTATCATAATATTCTCCTGATAATTTTAAAATTTTTCTCTTGCTAATATAAAAAATATATTCTCTTTAATAAAATTTTACCACTTTAACATCTTATTTCAATTGAAATAAGAAATATTTTTTTATATAGGATTTAAAATAAAAAAACTCCCTACTTTTTAAAGTAAGGAGATCATCTTATAAATATTATCAAAATTCGCAAATTATTATTTTGCCAAGGCCTTCTATGTTAATTTTTTCTTTTTCAAGATATACTGCTGAAAATTTTTCAAATTCTTTTCCATCTACTTTTAAGTCAGCATCGTAATTAAATATCACTGCACGAGACTTTGCCTCGAATTCAAAGTTATTGATGTTAAGGGTGTACATCTTTGCGTCAAGCCCCTTTTTGTAAATCAAATTGAAGTCTCTCACATCGCCAGAGGATTTTGTCTCGTCATCGCCATTGAAAAATAAAACTTCATATGGAGTCAAGACAAATTTTTCGCCTGCTGTTTCTATATTCATTACATTATTTATTGGGGCAATGTATCTGTTAAAGCCCTTGTAAGGTGTGTAGTTTGAAATTTTTTCATTGCAAGTTGCAGTGGAAATTCTAAAATCGAAGTTTTTCTCACCAACACTTGCGCCTTCTGGATAAATAAAGACTTCTGTTGTTACTCCTGCTGACCATTTTGAATCTTTAAAGTCATCTTTTTTTATGAATTTCATTTAATCACCTAATAAATCCTTTAATTTTCCAGTGACTTTGTAGTCAACTTTTTTTAGTTCTTCTATATTTTTGACACCTGAAAGCATCATTAGCATCTTAGTCTTTTCGATTAGTCCTTCAATATATTTTAAGGTGTATTCATAACCGCCGCGAACGATGTAAGATAAGATTTCGCCGCTAATTGCTGTCATTGATGCTCCTGCTGCTAGGCTCTTAACTATGTCCATGGAATTTTTTACGCCGCCAGCAGAAATTATATAGAGGTCTTTTAGCTTTAGTCTATCTGCTTCGATTAAGGATAGGGCAGTTGGTATTCCCCAAGAAAATAAATCTGATATATCTGAATTTGGGTCTCTAAGATTTTCTATTTCAAAAAAGTTTGTGCCACCGTAGCCTGATATGTCCACATATCTAACACCAATGTCGTAAAGTTTTTTTACTGTTTTTGGTGACATGCCAAAGCCAACTTCTTTTACTATAACTGGCACTTCAGATTTTTTTACTATTTCTTCTACATTTTTAAGTATGCCACAGAAGTTCCTCTCGCCTTCAACTTGCACAAGTTCTTGGGCAGGATTTAGGTGGATTTGAATTGCATCGGCAGACAAAAATTCTACAGCTTTTTTTGCATCTTCAACTGTAGAAAATCCATTTAAGTTTGAAATTACAATTCCATCTTTAATTATTTCCCTTACAATTTCAAAGGATTTTCTTGAATCTTCATCTTCAAGGGCTATTGTCTGTGAGCCAACAGCCATAGGCAAATCAAATTCCTTTGCCACATTGGCAAGATTTCTATTTATTTCCTCTGAAAGATTGCTGCCACCAGTCATGGCATTAATCATAAGTGGGAAGTTTACTTTTTTATTTAAAAAATTTACGCTTGTATCAATTTCGTCGTAATCTATTTCTGGAATAGAGTCATTATACAAAAAGATATCAGAAAAAAGTGTATCGCCAACATAAGTTGTGCGAAGAAAATTTTCTATATGCTCTGTCTTTCTATATTTCCTCATTGCATCCTCCTTTAACAAGTAAATCATATCATTTTATAAATTTTTTTACAATAAGGCTTCCTTAAAAATACTTGCTCCAATTTTTTCGCCGTCATGCCTGATGAAGCCATCCTTTATGTCGATAAATTCGCCCTCTGTAAGCTTTACTTTTTTCTCCTTAAAATAAGCTCTGTCTTCATGGCTTACAAAAATTGGAAGGGACTCATCCTTATTGTAATAATTTTCATAAACCTCATGGTTTGCCCTAAAATCGTTGGCAATGACTTCGTCTATAAATTCGTAGTCTGTGTGTTTTAAAATTGCATCAAAGTGGTCTTTTAGGGAATAGTTTTTTGTCTCCCCTTTTTGGGTCATGGCATTGGCAATGTAAATTACATGTGCCCTTGTGTCTCTTAGGGCTTCATTTATTCCTGCTATTAAAAAATTTGGAATAATAGAAGTGTAAAGGGAGCCTGGACCAATTATAACTATGTCGGCATCTAAAATTGCCCTAAGGGCATCATCATTTGCCCTTGGATAATGAGGAATCATGCTCATCTTCTCGATTCTCGTATTTAATCTATAACACATCTTTGGAATGTAGGACTCGCCAACTACCTTGTCCTTGGAGGCAAATTCTGCAACGAGATGGGTTTCATCTAAGGTTACTGGTATGATTTTTCCTGTGACATTAAAGACGCTGCTCATTTCTATTAGAGCCCTGTCAAAGGACCCAAAAATATCTGTTAAGGCAGCGATTAAAATATTTCCCACATTTTGATTTTTTAAGGTCCCTGAAGCGAATCTGTAGTTTAAGAGTTCCTTTAGGGTTTCATCAGTGTTGGATAGGGCAATTAAACATCTCCTGGCATCACCTGGCGGGAGAATATTTAATTCCTTCCTGAGGATACCGCTGCCGCCACCGTCATCGGACATGGAGACAACAGCAGAAATGTCCTTTGTGTAATTTTTTAGTCCACGCAAAATAGTGGAGATTCCCGTACCTCCACCAAGGACTGCTATCTTTTTTTCCATAAATTTTTCTCCATATCTCTATGAGTGACATAAGTTGACTTGTATTCTTCTTTTAGAAGTCTGCCAATCTCTTCGGCAATAGTCACTGACCTGTGAAAACCACCAGTGCAACCAATGCCAATAGTTAAAACTCTCTTTTGCTCTGCCATATAATTGGGAATCAAAAATTCAAGTAAATCAATGGTCTTGTCAATAAAGGTCCTTGTCACATCCCACTTCATCACATAATTTTTGACTTCCTCAGTCTTTCCATTTAAATCTTTTAGCTCCTTGATATAAAAAGGATTTGGCAAAAATCTAACATCAAAAACAAGGTCGGCATCCATTAAAATTCCGCTCTTGTAACCAAAACTTGTAACTTCAATGGCAAAATTGTCCTTCTCATCATAGGAAACAAAGGCCATAAGTTGTGTCCTCAAATTTTTTGTGGAAAGCCCACTTGTGTCAATGACAAAATCAGCATTGTCCTTTACCTTAGATAGGGTCTCTTCCTCAAACTTGTAGCCCTCAACTATGGAGGAATTCATGGGGTGAGGGCGTCTTAGCTCCTTATACCTTGCCACAATAGTTTCCATGTCGGCGTAGAGAAATAAAAGTCTTGTCTTTACATTCATTCCCTTTAAATCTTCATAGCTAGAGAAAAAGGAATTGAAAAACTCGCCACTTCTTAAGTCTACAACCACGGCAACCTTATCAAAATTTTTGCTCTTGGCATCAAGTGCCATCTCGCAAAATTTTGGAAGAAGAGCAGGTGCAAGATTGTCCATGGCATAATAGCCCAAGTCTTCAAAAACATCTAGGGCATAGGACTTGCCTGAGCCACTCATTCCAGTAATAATTATAAGTTCCATAAAATCACCAAATTAATCTCCAATAATTTTAACTTCTCTCTCCAAATTTACGCCAAACTTGTCATGGACAACTTTTTGCACAATCTCAATAGTTTCAAGGACGTCACTTGCAGTTGCCTTATTTTTATTTACAACAAAGCCGCAGTGTTTCTCACTAATGCCTGCCCCCTTGTGAGTAAAGCCCCTTAGACCTGAATCGTCAATTAATTTGCCAGCAAAATATCCAGTTGGTCTCTTAAAGGTAGAGCCAGCAGAAGGCATATCGAGAGGTTGCTTTTCAGCTCGTCTTCGGTCAAATTCCTCGTACTTTTCTCTTATTTCATCCTTACTTCCAGGACTTAAAGAAAAAGTCGCACCGAGGACAATTAAATCTCTCTCTTGCACAAGAGAATGCCTGTAAGAAAAATTCATATCTTGGCAGGGCACTTCTATCACTTCATAATTTTCGTCTAAAAGTCTCACGCTCTTAATGACATTTTTCATCTCTCCATCATAGGCACCAGCATTCATTACAACGCCGCCGCCAAGAGAACCTGGTATGCCGTGAGCAAACTCAAGTCCAGTAAGAGAATTTTCCATGGCAAACTCGCTGATCTTCTTTAGGCTGGCACCTGCTCCTCCATAAATTTCTGTGTCAGAGATTTTTTTCACTTCATTTAATTTATTTTTAAGCTTAATAATAATTCCATCAAAGCCCTTGTCCTTCACAATAATATTTGTGCAATTGCCAAGGATATAAAAATTATAATTATTTTCTTTAATTTCTTTTAAAATTTCAATGAGAGACTCCTCGTCCTTTGGCTTTATGAGAAGCTTAGCCGGTCCACCAACGCAAAAGGAAGTGTGGTTTGTCATGGGCTCGTCATAAAAAAAATCTCCCAAATTTTCATTTATATTAAATTTCATATAACACCTCGAAATATTATTACCATAATTATATCATTAAAGGCCATAAATATTAACTTCTCTATTATTTAAAAAAATATAATAAAAAACTCCATTCTCTTAGTAAAAGAATAGAGTTTAATGTTCTTTTAAATTTAGTTTTCCTTAAAATCCACTTGCCTTAAAAACTTTTCATTGCTTTCTAAAAGTTTTTTGTAATAGTCATCATAGGCTGGGCTCATTTTTCTAATTAGTGGTAAGGCCACTTCGTAATAGTTATTTTTTATCATATAATTCTTTATCTTGTCCCTAATTGTTTTTAGTGGGCTATTTTTATACTCATGGCTTTCTAAAAATTTTTCATAGGCTTTTACATTGTTTTCATTTTCCCTTAGCCAGTCTTCAAAATTATAGGCCGCCTTGATTTTTTCAATGTTTATTTTTTCCAAGTCTTCATTTTTAAAATCACTAGTCAAATTTTCTATATAACTCTTTTCCTCTTCTGTAAAATCAATTTCAGGAAGACTGTCCAAAAAATTTACATATTCATTAAAGGCTTCTTCTTCATCTTCTTTTAATTTTTCTTTTAAAAAGGGCTTATAAGTCATAAAGAAAGCTTGACCAAAATATCCTGGGAAAATTCTTGTAAGTTTCTCGTAAATGCTCTCTTCCTTTTCCAAAGTACTTAATTCATCAGTGATTTCTTTTAAATCATCGCCCCTAATTATTCTTTCCAACAAATTCTTTTTATTTTTTTCTAGTTCAATTTTATAGTCTCGGTCTCTTAAAATTTTTCCAATTTCCTTGTTATTAGAATCTAAAATATTTTTTATTTCGCTTATATTTAGTCCAAGTCTTCTATAAAGAGAAATTTTTATAAGTCTATTAAGGTCTTCTTCTGAATAATTTCTGTAATTATTTTCCTCAAAGGCTGGCGAAATCAACTCCTTCTCTTCATAATATAAAATTGCCTTTCGCCTAAGTCCAGTAATTTTTTCTACTTCGCTTCTCTTCATAATCCACCTCCACTTATAGTCTAAGCCTGCCCCTTGGGTTCAAGTCAATAAAAGTTTATAAAAAAAAGATACCCCGAAGGGTATCTCAATTTCATAGTTCTTATCTTCTGCCAAGTTCTGCATCGTAGATGTAAAGACCTGACCAGCTTTCGTTGATTCTTTCAAGTCTTTCGATAATTCCTCTGAAGTTATCTTCTTCTTCAACTTGTTCGTCAACATACCATTGTAGAAGTGAAGTTACTCTGTGGTCTTTTTCTTCTACTGAAAGTTCATAAAGATCGTTAATTCTTTTTGTAACTTCTTGTTCATGTTCATAAGCTGTCTTGAAAGTTTCTGTAAATGTTCCAAATTCAACTTCTGGTTTTTCAATTGCTTCAAGTTCTGGTCTAACATCTATTTCAAATAAAAAATGTCTTAATTTTTCTGCGTGTGCAAATTCTTCTTCTGCTTGTTTGTTAAAGAAGTGAGCGAATCCGTCCATTCCCTTATCTTTTACATAATTTGCCATTGAATAATAAATATATCCTGAAGATACTTCAAAATTATATTGTTCGTTTAATCCCTTTATTAATTTACTTTCCATAATAAAAAACCTCCTGTGATTTTATTTATAAATTTACTAAGCTGTAAGCTTTGTTTCTCATAATTTTATGTTACCCGTAAAATTATTTTTAAAACAATTAATTTGAAATCCCTAAATTATCTATTGAGATTTCTATATTATCCATGAACTTAAACTCAATTTTATTTATTTCTTCTAAATTTAAGTCCTTATTTTTCTTTTTGAAATCTTCCAGTGGAATTAAAACTGTCTGTGGCACAAACCTGTCCACAAAATCATCAGTTAGATAGTCAGTCTTGTAGATAAAAGCTTTTGTCATGGGACTTAAAATTTTATACTTGGATGCATTTAATGAGGCTACATTGCCCCAAGTGTCTTGAATTTCTATTCTTACTGCATCTCTTTTATCCTCATAAGTTAAATTTTCCATGTCAAATTGCAAAAACTTTCCACCTGGAATTTTTTCTGTCAACCTAATTCCATAGCTTGAATCTTTTTTTGCCTTCATAAAAACTGCTGTTGTATTTGAGTTGCTTTCGCCATAGTCGTGGCTGTCTTCATAAATTTCATTTAAGCTATTAAAATTTATTATTCCACCTTCAACTGATGTTGTTGTCAAATCGTAGTCTTCTTCAAAATCTGCAATTTTATAAAAGCTTGAGTCCATGTATCTAGAGTAGTAATTAGTCTTTGGAAGGTCCTCATAATTATTTGATCCCTCCCTAAAAATTTCTCTGTTGTAAGTTTTTCCAAAGGCATTTTCCAAAAAGTTGTAGGTGTAAATTGATAAAATTTCCCTTTGGTCATCTCCATCAAGTAGCTCTCTTCGATTTAAGAAAAATCCCTCTGCTGGGTCTAAGTCGTAGTCGCCCCAAAGTGAATTGAAGTTGCCATGATTGCCATAGGCAAAATAAAGAGCTGCCTTAAAGTTGTCCCTCTCTCCAGAAAAAATTACATTGTCATAGAGGAGCATGCCCTCGAAGCCATCAACATCGGCGTCGTTACTGCCACCAATTGCGAGGTAATCTACATCTCTTAAAATTATGCTCTTGTCTGAAGGCTCATATTGGTCGTAAGTTGGTGCAACAGTTATTATTCCCTTGATGTTAAACTTGTATTTGTGAGAAATATTTCCATCGTCGGGATGAAGGTTTAGCTGGTTAAAATTATAGGCAATGGCTACTGCTTCTCCGCCACGAGAGTGACCAAGGAGAGCTATGTTTTCTGGGTCGAATTTGTTGTAAAGTTCGCTATCTTTAACCTTATTTCTTGATAAAATATTTTTTATATTTTCAAGTAAGAGGACTGCTCTGGCGTCATTTTCATTTGAAAGGCCAAACTTAAAAAATCCATTTAACATATTTTCATCAACTGATACCATGGCAATACCCCTCTTTGCAAGGTAATTGCCTAGGTAGTCGTAGCCCAAATAATTTTTTGTTGTAAATCTGTGGTTGCCATGAAGGACAAATAAAACTGGAGCCCTATCTAAATCCTTTGGTGCATAAACCCTTCCCTTGACCTCTGTCTCCCTTAGGGTCTTTCCGAAAAATTTGTCCCTAACTTTTTTTGTCCTGCCCCTGTATCTTACAAAGTCTGATAGATCCACTGGCTTTCCCCTATAGTCAATTATTTCTACTTCATACTTTTCTGGCTTTGAGGCAATTTTATTTTTTTCCACGCCTAAATCATAAATTTCTCCACTGTCAAAGCCTGGGAAGACCATAAAATAAATTGAAGCCCCAAGGATAATTGTGGTCGGAAGTAAAAATATCAGTGCCTTTTTCTTTTTATTTTTTGCAAAGGAAATTAAGGACTTTGCAAAGGCGACTATGACAATAAAAGCTGCCCCTATAAAAATTATTTCAAAATAATCTGTGTCCACATAATAAAGGCATTCATCATAAAAATATTTTATTCCATAGATGAGTAGGGCGTAGATGGCTAAATTTTTTGTCCTAATTCTCTTTAATAGTAGAAAAACAAATTTAAGCAAAAAGCCTGCCATAATATAAAAAACAAAAAATAGAAGGACAAAAATTATAAAGGCTAGAATTTTAGGCACCTTAAAATCTTCTATGTAATAATAAAAAAATGTGGCAGAAAATAAAGACATTATCGCCACAATTATATAGGCAAAACCACTTGCCCTTCCAAAATGTTTTTTGAAAAAACTATTTATTTTGTTTGATATTTTTATTAAAAAATTATTTATTTTCATAATAAGGGGATAAGCCCAAACTTATCCCTAATCCCTCTCTAATTCTACAAGTTCACTTTCGTCGTACTCTTCAACATTAAGTGACTTGGATTCATTTATAAAAGTTTTGTTAAACTCGCGAGTTCTCTTTATTTCATCAAGTTCAAGATAGACAATTTCCTTTTCGTCATCCACTTCATACATTACCTTTACAAGTTCTTGTATTGTGTAAGTGGAGACAACTGTTGCCTTGCCCCTATCTGTCCTTACAATTTCGCCTTCTCTTGGCATTTTCTTGTTGATGCATTCGTAGCCATCTTGTTCATATTTTAAACAGCACATAAGTCTGCCACAGATGCCAGAAATTTTTGTAGGGTTTAAGCTAAGGTTTTGGTCCTTTGCCATCTTTATTGACACAGGAGAAAATTCACTTAAAAATGTGGAGCAACAAGTTGGTCTGCCGCAACAGCCTAATCCTCCAACAAACTTTGCTTGGTCGCGAACTCCAATTTGTCTAAGCTCAATTCTTGTCTTAAAAATTGAGGCAAGATCTCTTACCAATTCTCTAAAGTCAACTCTTCCATCAGCTGTGAAGTAAAATAATAATTTTGAGCGGTCAAAAGTGTATTCACATGAAATTAATTTCATGTCCAGACCATGCTCTTCCACTTTTTGCTCACAAATTATAATTGCTTCCTTGGCCTTATTTCTATTTTCCACATTGATATTTTTATCTTCTTGGTTGGCAAGACGAATAACAGGCTTTAATTCACCCTTAATACTTTCTTCATCTATTTCCTTTAAAAGTTCCACTGCACCAAACTCAAGTCCACGCACAGTTTCCACTATTACATAATCTCCAATTTTTATATCTATATCAACGGGATCAAAATAATAGATTTTGCCAGTTCTCTTGAACCTAATTCCAGCTATTTCTATCATCTAACTCCCCCTAATTCCATTAAAAGTGTTTCTACATTTAAATCAAAATTTATATTTTTTTCATTGCGGACAAGGGCATTTATAATTGCATCATAGGATTTTATAGCCCTATCCACATTGACATTTTCTAATTTTAACAAGTCAATTTTATCTGTATTTACAATTTTTTCTTCTCTGCCAGTTTTCAAATAAATTAAATCCAAATACCAAGTCAACATAAAATTTAGAATCTCTGCAAAATCCTCTCGATTGTCCTTAAAAAAAGTAAATTCATCAAAAATAAATTCAGTATTTCTAATAATTTTATCAAGAACCTTTATTAGGTCCTCTCTTTTTGACAAAAGTTCTGGGTCTTCAGAATATTTAAGGGCAAGGCTGACATTTCCATTGGAAAGGCGAGAAAAAAGCCTTGCATTTTTTTCTGTAATATTTTTCTTCTTCAAAAAATCTTCTATTCTATCTCCAGTGACATCAGAAAATTTTAAAACCCTGCACCTGGAAATAATTGTTGGAAGAATTTTTTTCATGGTGCTTGAAATTAAAATTAAAATCAAGTAGTCCATGGGCTCTTCCAAGGTTTTCAAAAGTGCATTTTGCCCCTCCACTGTAACCTTGTCGAAGTCGTCAATAATTACAATTTTGTGGCTGCCACTGTAGGGCTTGGAAAAAGAATTTTCAATAATTTCTTCTATTTCTTCTTTTTTTATATTGCCCTGGTTTTTAACAATATAAAGATCGGCGTCTTCATAGTCATCTATGCCACTAAAAAATCTAATAGCTTCGCTGTCATCTTTTAAAATAGCCCTGGCAAAGTTTTTTGCGTGAGAAAATTTGCCAATGCCTCTTGAACCACAAAAAAGATAGGCGTGGCTGTAAGACTTGTTGACTAAATCCCCTTCCAAGCTATTTATAATTTCTCTATTTTCTAAAAACATTAAATTCTCTTAGACTCTTCCAAGTCAACGACAAAAATTGTGGCCCCAGAAACCTTAAAGTCTCCCTTTTCTATGTGAATATCTTCAGGCTCAGTTAGGTCTTTAAATATTCCATAAATTTTATCAAGCTCACTTTCTTCGCAGCCCAACAAAAGTGTTGTGTTTCCAGATTTGAAAAAACCACCCGTAGAAGAAAGTCTTGTAACATATATATCTTCGTCTAAAAATCTATCAATTATTGCATCTGTGTACTTTTCTTGCACTATTGCTATCATCATTTTCGTATTCATAATATCACCTAAAACTTTTTAAAATCAAATACATCTATGACAAAAATTGTCGCTCCGCCAACTTTTACAGTAATTGGCACAGGAATCATGGCTTGACCAGGAATATTTATGGGCTGAATAGTTCTCTTAACTTCTCTAGTCCTTGAGTTTTCTTCCAAAATTGCCATAAACCTGTCCTTTTCTTCATCTTCAATACCTGAAAGAAGTGTGACATTTCCAGATTTCAAAAATCCACCAGTGGAACTTATTTTTGTAACTTTAAAATCGTTTTTGTTGAGGATTTTTACTAAATTATCGCTATCCTCGTCTTGAACTATTGCGATTATAAGTTTCACACAATCATCCTTTCTTTGAGAACTTTCATGCAGTCGCAAAAAACTTCTTCAATGCTTTTATTTACATCTATAAAATAATAGTTGTCTTCTTTTCCTAAATTATTGTAGTAGTCGCGAACTTTTTTGTGAAATTCGTCAGGCTCTCTTTCAAGTCTGTCGTAAGAAGACTGGTCCTTCCTGTGTAGGGTAACTCCACTACTTCTAAAGATAAATACCACATCGGGCTTTAGCTTTCCCGTTGCAAAATTATTTATGGAAAGAATGTCTTCTAGGTCTTGTCCCCTGGCATAGCCTTGGTAGGCAAGAGAGGAAAGGACATACCTTTCGCAGAGAACTATGGCTCCCTCCTCTAGGGCAGGGATTATTTTTTCATAAGTATGTTGAGCCCTTGATGCAGAATATAAAAGGGCTTCTGTCCTCATATCCATTTCCCTTAAATCTTTATCAAGAATAAGATCTCTAATTTTTTCAGAAATTCTTGTACCGCCAGGCTCTCTAGTCTTTATAGTTTTTTTATTATTCTTTAAAAGTTCTTCATAAACTAAATTGCAAATTGTTGATTTTCCAGACCCATCAGGTCCTTCAAATGTAATAAATGCACTCATTTAACTACCTCAATTTTATCTTCCTCAAGTCCAATTACTTCTATTCCTTCACTTAAAAATCTGTCAATATTTTCTATCATTTTATCATCAATAATTTCGCCAAAAGTCACAAGAGGCACTCCTGGTGGATAGGCTCCAATAATTTCCTTGGAAATCCTGCCAGAGGCTTCTCTATAAGAAATATATTCCCCCTGACATAAGTTGGCTTCTCTTGGAGTCATTGCCATCTTTGGAATTTCAAATTTAAAGGGCAAGATTTTCTTAAAATCACAATTATCATAGGATAAAATTGCGTCCCTTAACTTTTCTATCTCATCTTTAGTATTTATTGGTGAAATTATAGCAAGAGCATAGTAGAGATCTCCCATCTCAAGCCTTATATTTTTATTTTTTAAAAAATCTTCAAGAACCTCTTCGCCACTCATGCCCCCAATTCTAAATAAAAATTTCATGGGGTCATTGGCTACTATAGAGTCGTGACTTAAATCTATCTTATAATTTATGGCTCTCTTTAAATTTTCAAGGTCTCTCGTCCTCTTTTCAAGCTCGCTTCTTCCCACTTCCTCCATATATTTTAAGCCAGCCTCAATGGAAAGCATAAATAAGTAGGAAGGCGATGTGGAGTTATAAATATTTACATATTTTAAAAGTTCTTGGTGAGAAAATCTATCTGTCCCCCTGTGAATTAAAGCAGTCTGTGTCAGTGATGGAATCATCTTGTGAGTTGAATTTATAACTAAGTCTGCACCGGCATCTAGGGCTGAATATTTTTTTAAGCCTGAAAAATAAAGGTGGGCGCCATGAGCTTCATCAACTATGACTGCTATGTCCTTGTCGTGAAGAATTTTTACAAGTTCTTTTAACTTTAAAATTCCGCCAAAATAATTTGGGCTAACTAGGACGCAGGCTACAATATTATTCTTTTCTATTTTATCAAGAAGTTCTTCTTCATCAATGCCAAAATACATGGCGCGATCTTCGTCATAAATTGTATTTAAGTAAATTGGCTCTAAATCATTTAATAGTAAAGCATTGTAAATAGACTTGTGGGCATTTCTCTGAATTAAAATTTTATCCTTTGGTCTTGTCGCCATGGCTATGGCAATGTGAAGGGCACCAGTTGAGCCATTCGTCGTTATAAAGGACTCCCTTGAGCCAAATAATTTTTTTATCTCTCTGTGTAGGTCCTCTATTGCTCCTCTTGGATTTAAAAGATTATCTGTGCCTAAAATTTCCGTCAAATCATTTTTTATGTCCAAGTCAAAAAAGTCCTTGCCCTTGTGACCTGGCATGCCAAAAGAAATTAAATTTTTTACTTTATCCACTTCATTTTTCAAAGGGGTCTTCATCTTTTCTCCTCAACTTCCTTTAATTATACTATAATTTAGAGGCATTTAAAAGTTAGCCCTTTTTATAAAAATCTCCCTTTATAGAAACTTCGCCACTGGAAAGAGTGAGCCTTTCGCTGCCAGTGTCTACAATTAAATTGCCCTTGTCGTTAATGTCCACTCCCTTGGCAGAATATTTTTTGCCATTTAATACAAAGGAAAGGCCCCTTCCAATTACTAGAGAGTGTTTTTTGTAGTAGTCAATTATTTCCTTATCACTTTTTACATAATTATTTTCGTAAAAGGCATTTAAGACGCAGGATAAAATTTCATTTCTTATGACATCAGTGCCAATGTAACCTGCAATGTCCTTTAAATCTTTGAAGCTGTCGTCTCTTGGCTTGTTAACATTAATTCCAATGCCTACTATGACAGACTTTACGCTTCTGGATTCAAAGTCTGCATCAAGTTCAGATAAAATTCCACAAATTTTTTTGCCCTTTAAAAACAAATCATTTACCCATTTTATCTCTGCTTGCTTGCCTGTAGACTCCTTAATTCCCTCTGCAACGGCTACGGCTGCCTTAACTGTAGTTAAGTCAAAGTAGGAAAAGTCGTAGGAGTCCTTGGGGTGAAGGATTATGCTGAAGTAAACTCCGCTGCCCTTAGGTGATGTGAAGCTCTTGCCAGTTCTTCCTCGTCCACCCTTTTGCATGTCAGCTACAATTACAGTAAAATCTTTGACATCACTAGAATAAAGTCTCCTCTTTGCTTCTGTGTTTGTGGAATCAATTTCGTCATAGATAAATATGTCAATGTCCTTTAATTCATCTCGAAGACCCTTTCTTATGCCTTCGTCAGATAATTTGTCGTCACTTTCTACAAGTTTGTAGCCTAACTTTGTCTGTGATTCAATTTGAAATCCACTTTCCTTTAAAGAATTAATAGCCTTCCAAATTGCAGTTCTTGAAATATTTAATCTTTCTGCCAACTCTTGACCAGAAATATAATTTGCCCTATTTCTTTCTAATTCTCTTAATACAATATCCTTTGTTTTCAATATATCACCTTATTCTTGACATTTTTGTAAATCTACTGTAAAATAATTTTCTAGGCTATGGAGAGATGTCCGAGAGGCTGAAGGAGCCCGCCTGGAAAGCGAGTATACATGAAAATGTATCGGGGGTTCGAATCCCCCTCTCTCCGCCATCGCCATGCTAAGCGGGAAATTAGCGATGTCCTGTACCTGCGATTCGCTACAGCAGGGCTGAATTCCCATTCGAGGACTTTAATTTTGCAGTCTGCCCCTTATAAGTGGTGTTGATGATTGGGTCCTGCGCAACAGAAACTTATGAACCGTGTCAGGTCTTGATCGAAGCAGCACTAAGTAAGATCTTTTGTGTGCCGCAAGGGTCGCCTGGTTTGAGCTAACTGTAAGGGTAACGTGTGAGGTTAACTTTCGACAATGGGTGCATGGCTACATATAGTCCCATTTATTTGGGACTTTTTTTATTGCCCTTTTTTAAAAAATTGGAGACATTTAAAAGTTCTCCATCCTTTAAAACCTTCTTTTCCCTCAAATATTTCTCTGCCCTGGAATAAAATCCCCTCTTTGAGCCAGTCACATAAAAATAATCTCTTATGTAATTTTCCTTTTTGTAGTCATAATCTTCCAAAATGGCATCAGTATTTGAAAAAATTTCAATATTACTAGACTTATCGGCAAAATATTTCCTGAAAAAATCTTTTTTTAGATGAAGACCACTAGAAGCCAAAAAGATTAAGTCATAATCCCTAAAGTCTTCGTCAGAAAAGTATTCATCAGAGATCATTCTTACTATTTCAGGGGCAAGACCATCGTTACAAGCATTAATAAGTAGGGGCAGGCTCATGTAGGTCACTGGAGAATCTGTGAAGTTTCTTAAAGTTTTTTCAGATGAAGTAAGATCTGTCCCTAGGCACAAAATTTTCTTATCCTTTAAATGTTTCTTGAGGGCTTTTTCTCCAAAGTCTGCCCGCTCATCGTCCTTAAAATAATTTATGGCATCAAAGTCTAGGACATAAATCTTTTTATCTTTTTTAAAAAATTTTTCCAAAAATTCTATTCTTGCGTTTACAGCTTCCCTCTTGTAAAGTCCATAGTATTCAAACTTGTCGTCAACATAATAATTTAAATAATCTCTATGGGCTTCATAAAGTCCAACTATGCCAGGACCTGTGTCAAAAACTGCCAAAGCCTTCACCTACTCTCACTTTATATGTATACTTATAAATTTCTTTAAAATAATCATAAGCCTCTTCCAGAGATTTTTCATCTGCAAAGATGCCAAAAATTGTGGCACCACTTCCGCTCATAAGAGGAGCCGAATTAAAGGCTCTTAATTTCTTTTTTATATCCAATAAATCTGGGTGCAAAGAAAAAACTACATCTTCCATTTTATTTCTGAGATAAAAATTTAATTTTTCTATGTCAAGATTATAAAGACCTTCTAAAATTTTAGAAAAATCAATTCTCTCCTTGTCAATATTTATTTTTTGGTAGACTTCCTTAGTGGAGACGCCGTAGCCGGGGTTTATGATTAAAACATGATCAAGCTCTATTGGTTCTACTCCTTCTAATATGTCTCCTATTCCCTTTGCAATTTTGCTTCCGCCAGTCATCATATATGTAAAATCTGCTCCAAGGCCCCCTGCCATCTCAATTAGTTCAGCTCTTGGAATATTTAAGTCGTAAAGGTCATTTAAGGCGTAAAGACAGGTTGCTCCATTGGAAGTTCCCCCAGCAAGACCTGCTGCAATGGGAATTTTCTTTTTAATTTCAACCTTAAAGGGAAGGTCATAGCCCACCTTGTTTTTTAAAAGTTCATAGACCTTATAAATTAAATTGCTTTTTAAGTCAAAGGAAAATTCTGGTATTATTTCTAGTCTCTCGCTTTTAGAAAAAATCATCTCGTCACATAAATCTGTCATGACCATTAAGGTTTTTATGTCGTGGTATCCATTTTCTCTCTTGCCTGTGACATCGAGAGATAAGTTTAACTTGGCATGAGCATTTTTTTTAATCATAATACACCTCAAGTTAATTATAATTCATAATTTATTATTTTGCATCATTGTAAACCCCAGTTTTTTATTGATAATATTTTTAATAAAATTTAAATTTGGGTAAAAAAATAAGCTGCCTAAGCAGCTCTTATTTTATGAAATCATCTTTGCGTCTTTATAAGTTACATCTTCGTCTAAAACTGTAACTTTTACAGTAGAAGTAAGTACATCAGAGTAAGTGTATGATGCAGTTACAAGTTCTTCTCCGTTAAAGACTTCAAGTACAAAAAGACTTGGATAAATTGCCTTTAAAACTCCCTTGCGAGTGACAATTTTTTTTCTGCCTTTATTGGCCTTTACAATAACTTTTTTCCCTATATGATTCTCAAGCTCTTTCTTGATTAATTGCATTTGATTCATTCCATATCAATTCCTTCCAAAGACTTTTAATACTCGTTAATTATACTATAAAAATGGATTCCTGTCAAATAAATCTATAATTTTACTCCATAAATTTTTCTTTGTCAATAAATTTTATGCTTAATTTTTAAAATATTTTTAATTATTTTTAATTTTTCTCACAATTATTTTTATAATAATATTTTTTGGTCTGATTTTTTATTTTTTTCCCTTAAAAAGCTCTAAGAACTTGCATTTTGTGAAATAAGGGTGGATTTTTCAAGGCAACTATTGTATAATTATGTATTGTTATTGAGTGGATTGGAGGTATTGATGCAAAAAAAGAAAAAAGTCATTCTCGGAATGAGTGGCGGCGTAGATTCATCTGTGTCTGCAATTCTCTTAAAAGAAGCCGGCTACGATGTCACAGCTGTTTTTATGAGAAACTGGGCTGAAGATGACGGAGCTTGCACTGCAAGAGAAGATTACATCGATGTGGTCTCTGTCTGTTCGCAACTTGACATAAAATATTTTACTGTCAATTTCGAAAAGGAATATAGGGATAGAGTTTTTTCTTACTTCTTAAGTGAATACAAAAAAGGCAGAACTCCCAATCCAGATGTGATGTGCAATACTGAAATTAAATTCAAGGCCTTCCTTGACTATGCAATGGATTTTGATGCTGATTATATTGCAATGGGTCATTATGCCAGGACAAAAAATGTCAATGGAAAAACCTATCTTTTAAAGGGAGCCGATCTTAATAAAGACCAGTCTTATTTTTTGTCCAGAGTTAAATCAGAGGCACTTGCAAAAACTCTCTTCCCCGTTGGTGATTTGACCAAGGATGAAGTGCGAGCTATCGCCAAAAAATACAAGCTCTCTACTGCTTCAAAAAAGGATTCTACTGGAATCTGTTTTATTGGCGAAAGAGATTTTAATGAATTTTTAGACCAATTTCTCTTTACTAAGCCTGGAAAAATTGTGGACGAAAAGGGCAAGGTAATTGGAGAGCATTCAGGTCTTATGCACTACACCATAGGTCAAAGGCGAGGAATAGGCATTGGCGGAGTTGGCAGTGGCGAGCCCTTCTTCGTATATGATAAGGATTTGAAAAACAATCTTTTGCTTGTGGCTCAAGGAATTAATAATCCCATCCTTTATAGGGATGAATTTGAAGTTGAAGATATTTTTTGGATTACAGAAAATCCTTCTCTTCCCCTAGATTTATCTGTTAAAATAAGATATAGGGCAAAGGATGAAGATGCAAGGCTAGAAAATAATGAGGGTAAATATGTTGTTAAACTGAAAAAACCACTTAAGGGCGTAACGCCTGGTCAAGTTTGTGTTTTTTATCAAGGCGCTATATGTCTTGGTTCAGGTATTATAAAATAAATTTTGGAGGTATATATGAAATTACTTTTAAACAAAAGAGAAGCTAAGGGTAAAAACAAGGTTGATAAACTTAGAGCTAAGGGAGAAGTTCCTGGAGTTCTTTACTCAAAGGGACAAGAAGCAAAATTACTTTATGGTCTAGAAAAAGATTTATTAAAGGCTTTTTCTGACGAAGGATATTCAAACATTTTTGAAATCGAAGTTGATGGAGAAACTATTTCCGTACTTTTCAAAGAAGTTCAAATGCACCACATCAAAAATGCAATGGTTCACTTTGACTTATATGAAGTTGATATGAACTCTGAACTTACTGTTGAAGTGCCAGTAGTTCTTGAAGGTAGAGACGAAGTTAAGGTTCAACCATCTTCATTAATCCAAGTATTAAACGAAGTAAGTGTAACTTGTCTTCCAAAATATCTTCCATCTGAAGCTGTTGTAAATGTTGTTGAAATGCAAATTGGCGATGTAGTAACTGTTGCTGACCTAGATATCTATGGCGACGAAAACATCAAGATTGACATGGATGCTGAAGAAACTGTTGCAACTCTTGTTGAACCAACAGAAGAAAAAGAACCAGAAGAAGGAGCAGAAGAAGTTTCTGCAGAAGTTCCTACTGTTTCTGAAACTGAAGAAAAAGAAGAAGCTGAAGAAGAATAATTTATATTTTAAAAATTTACATTTTAAAAGGGCTCCAAGAGCCCTTATTTTTTTACAAATTTTTATTTTTATTTTATCTTTTAATTTTTGTTTCTTAAAAATTATTATCCAATAAGTTTTAAAGAAATTTTAAAACTCCTCTTGGGTCTTCTGCTATATTTTCTGTATATTTTTCAAGCATTTCTCTCGAGCCTGTGCCACACAAGACGCCAAGCTTTAGGGTGTCCTTGCCAAAAATCATGTCAACCTTGGAGTCGCCAACAATAATAATTTCTTGGTCCATTAGAGCATATTTTTTCTTAAAAATTTCTAGGCTCTCTGTGCTTGGTTTCTTTTCATATAAATCTGCAGCTGCATAAAAATCTATGAAGCTATCTAAGTTCAAGTATTCCATAGAGTATTTTGCCTGCCTATAATTATCTGAAGTGAAAAGTCCTATAATTATGCCCCTATTTTTAAGGTCAGTAAATAAACTTTTAAGGTCACAAGTTTCTTTTATTTCGCTATTATTTTCCTTTAAAAATTCTAGGAGGAAGTCGTCTATATCTTTATAAATTTCCTCTGGGCTCTCATCCATAAATTCAGAAAAAATAAGTGCCAAGTCCTCCACAGTTTCCGATGACAAGATGGAATTTTCCTCCACTTCATTATTTTCCCTTACGCCAATTTTTTTAAATAGCTTTTTCTTGTCATCATGGTTTAAATTTTTTTTACTTAAATATTTTACAATTGAGTCCACCCAAATATCTGAAAATTTCAGTAGGGTTCCGTCTTTGTCAAATAAAATTGCCTTAATCATAGTAAGTCTTGAAGTTCCTTCCAAGTTTTTATTTTTTTCTCACTTTTGTCCAAATTGTAGAAGTGTGGATTGGTAAAGCCGTAGAGTTCTCCATCTTCACACCTCACATTTGCCCTGACATAGTGATAATTTTCGTCAAAATTTAATTTAACCTGCAAACTATTTTCGCAAGCCTTATAAACTTCGCCATCTACTATTAATTCTATATGAAGTTTTTTGCCGTGAAAAGTATTTTCTTTTAAGTTCATGGAAAATTCACTGTCTCCAATTTTTTTAAGGTCAAGTAAATTTTCGCGAGAGACAGAAATTTTCCCCTCCAACATGGCTTTTTTTATTTCATCCTTGGAAAGATTTTTTGCAAAAACAAAGGTCTTTGGATCTCCAAGTAGAGAGGGATAGTCTGCCTTTTCGTATTTTTCATATGGGTAGAGGTGAGAGTCGCTGCCGCCAAGTCCATAGACCACATAACCATTTTGAAGGAGGATGTCCCATGCCCTTAAAGCCTTTTCCATGGCATCAAGAGAAGTCATGTAAGTTGGGTCATTTATTATTTCCATAAATTTTAAGTCCTCTAAATCATAGTCGCCAACTAAAAATTCATAGGTTTCCATAAAGGGATGGTTGATGGAATAAACTTCTCCCCTTAATTCTCTTAAAACTTCTAAAAGCCAGTCTTCTGTATTCAGTCCCTTAACTGAATTTTTTTCAAAAACTGATTCATTAGTAAAAAATACATTTACATGACCGAACTTCGATGTGATTTCTGTGCCCTCAATAATCAATAAGTCTGTGTCAGGGAATTTCGTCTGATTAAAATTGTGGTCCGTTGGAGAAAAAAAGTCTAGTCCCCTCTTCTTTGCAACTTCAATATTTTCTTCTGGCGATAACTTTCCATCTGAGTAAAGGGTGTGAGTGTGAAAGTCGCCAGCGTACCAGCTTTCTTTCCTGCACTTGACCTCATTTTTTTCTATGTCCACTTCTCCCTTTGAGTCTATAGGACTTTTTGCCTCTTCAATTTTTAGGAGGACATCTCCACTTTTGTAGAGAAGATAAGCTATCCTATAGTCGCCATCTTCTAAATTTTTAAAGCCATTGGAAGACTTTTCCATGTCCACTGCCATAAATCTTTCTGCATCTCTATTTGCAGTGATGCTGCCCACAATTTTATCTTCCCTATAGACAAAGAGACTTATAAAAAAACTTTCTCCACTAATGGAAAATCTTAGTGAGTCTTCCCTTAAATCCTTTAAATTTATTTTTAAATTAATTTCACTAAAGCCTTCTTTTAAATTTTCTATAATATTTTTCATATTTCTCCTTAAAAAAAGCTCTGGGCATAACCCAAAGCTTGCTTTTAAAAATTTTTCTTACTTGTTTATTTCGTCAAGGGCTGCTTGGGCAGTCTTAGCTGCTTCGTCAAGGGCAGTCTTTGCATCTACATTTTGAAGTTCAACCTTATCTGCTGCAATGGAAAGTGCATCTGTAATTTTTCCATCTGTTGGGTCTATAAAGGCAGGTGATGCCTGCATTGCTTGTTCATAAGGAACTCCTGCATAAGGATTTTCTTCTATGAATTTTTTGTATTCAGCAACATCTGCTGCAGATTTTCTAACTGGAATGTAGCCAATTTTTTCTGACCACTTAGCAGAAACTTCTGGACTTGTGAAGTAGGCTATCCATTCATAGGCTGCCCTTTGTTGTTCTTCACTTGCTGCTGCAGGAACAAGTAGTGAGTGAGCATTTGCCACTGGCTTTCCTGGGTTGCCATTTAGTCCTGGTTGTGGAAGAGAAGAAATTTTTGTAAAGTCAAGGTCTCCCTTATCTCCTGATGAACCAGTGTAGGACATTGCCTCGCCATTCATTACATTGTCAATAGTTCTGTACCAGTATTCCCAGCCTTGTCCACCAGATTCGATTTTTGTAGTTTTGTTGTCAAAAATTTCTTGTCTGACAAAGTTCCATGAATCAACCCATTCCTTACTGTTGATTAAAACTTTTTTGCCATCATCAGATAAAATTTTGCCACCATTAGATAGGGCAATATCCATTAAGTTTTCGTGGTTATACATTACAAGGTGTCCCCACTTTGCTATGCCCTTGTCTTGAATTTCCTTTGAATATTTAAAAGTATTTTCCCAAGTGCTGTAAACTTCCTTTGGATCAAGACCTGCCTTTTCAAGTAAGTCCTTTCTGTAATAAATTACTTGGGTTGTGCCATAAGCTGGGAATCCATAAACCTTGTCGTCTACAATGGCTGGCTTCATAAATACATCAAGGTAATCATCAAGTGGAGTTCTGTCATCCATGTACTTTGTCAAATCTGCAAGCATGCCATCCTTAACTCTAAGTTCAATGTTTGAGCCGATGTAAACTGCTGGTGGTTCTTTGGCTGCAATAGCTGCTTGAACCTTTTGGAAAGTTTCATTGTAGTCAGCTTGTTGAACGCCAACAACCTTTACCTTGTCTTGTGATTCGTTAAATTCTTTGATAATTTCTTCCATAGTTTCGCCAGCAACTGAACCAAGTCCATACCAAAATTGAATTTCAGTTTTTCCCTTGGAGTCTGCTGTCTTTTCTTCTGTCTTCATTGCATCTTTTGCAGAACTAGAGCAGCCTGTCAAAAGCATAAGTCCGCATAGCATAAGTAATGCTGTTTTGAATAGTTTTTTCATTTTTTCTCCTTTAAATTTTTTATGTTAATTAATATTAACCCTTAATGCCGCTATCAGAAATTCCCTTTATAAACCACTTTTGTAAAACAATAAATAGAATTAAGAGGGGAAGAACTGATATAGTGTTGCCCGCCATTAAAAGGGGCAAGTTTTCTCCAAAATTTCCCTGTGAGGTAAAAAATTTATTTAAACCCACGCTTATTAAATACTTTGATTTTGAATTTGTAATAAGTGAAGGCCACATATAGTTGTTATACATGGTCACAAATTGGATCAGTGCATTTGTAAGGATAGTTGATTTTGAAATTGGAAGGACAACCTTTAAAAGTATGTCCAAGTCACTTGCACCGTCCATTTCCGCTGCCTCTATTAACTCCTTTGGCACTGTCTTAAAGGTATTGTAGAGCATATAAATTGTAAAAACTGCCACTGCATTGGAAACAATAATCCCCGTTAGGGTGTCGATTAAGTTTAATTTTGCAATTATTACATAGCTTGGCACATAGGTTGTGGCAGCTGGCAGCATGTAAGTCAAGAGGATTCCCTTAAACATAAGTCCCCTCAGTTTAAAGGAAAATCTGTACATGCCATAGGCGAGCAAGACTCCAGTTACAATTTGAAGAATTACTATTACAATTGATGTGACAATTGAATTTATGATGTATAAATCAAAGGGGGCTAAATTTAAGGCTCCCATAAAATTTCTAAAATCTAAAAAATCTGGCATAAAGCTAAGAGGCTTTCGCATAATTGATTCTGTAGTCTTAAAAGAATTTGAAATCATCCACATAAGTGGGAAAAAAGTAATTATTGATAAAATTATGAGGACCAGGTGCCTTCCTATTTTTTTCATCATGACTGAACCTTCTTTCTCATAAAAATCATAAGAAGTGATAATATTGCCGTTATTATTACTATAATAAGTGACACTGCACTTGCCTTGCCCATGTTAAACTCTTCAAAGGCCATTTGGTAAAACAAGTAGAGTAGTGTCCTTGTTGAGCCTGCAGGCCCCCCTCTTGTGAGAACTGAGAACTGATCATAGGCTTGAATGGATGTTATTAAATTCATAATTAGTAGGAAGTAAGTTGTCCCCTTTGTCATTGGAAAGTAAATATATTTTATTTTTTCAAAAATATTTATGCCTTCAAGCTCTCCCACTTCAAATAAACTTTTTGGAATCTTGCTCATGGCATCGGTGTAAAATAACATTGCCCAGCCAGAATTTTTCCAAATAGTTACCATAATTACTGCTAGCATGGCTGTGTTTTCCTTGGACAACCAATCAGGTCCATTTATGCCAAAGATGGCAAGACACCTATTTATGAGGCCAACATCGCCTCTAAGCATCCAAGACCAGACAATTGACATGGCAACCATGGGAGTGACCCAGGGCGAAAACAAAAAGCCCTGATAAATTAACTTTCCCCTAAAATTTCCCTGCAAGAAGAGGGCAAATACAAAGCCAAAAAATAGGACAGGCACTACTGTGCCAAGACCAAAGACAAGAGTGTTCTTTAAAGCTTGCCAAAAAAATTCATCTTGCAAGATGTACTTGTAATTTTCAACTCCCACTAGGTCAAAGTTGGGGCTCACATAATTCCAGTTGGTAAAGGAAATTAAAAAAGATGCAAGCATTGGCAGAAACCAAAAAATTATAAGTGGAGCCAAGGGAAGGAAAAAATAAATAAAAAATTCTTTAGGTCCAAGCCTTCTCTCATAGGATTTTCTTGCCCTAGTCTTCATAGCTTTCACCTATAAAAATCCGATCTCCACAATCCCTGTCAAAGAAATAAGTTTTTTCTCTTGGGATTTTTACAAAGAGTTCACCCTTGTCCCTTGGATTTTTTTCAAGATCGCACTTTAAAATTATTTTATTGCCAAATAATTTGCCAGAGATATTGTAGTCAGACCCCAAAAGTTCTATTAAATTGACGCTAAAGGGCAAACCTTCACTATTTGAAAGCTCCAGAGCTTCAGGTCTTATGCCAAGAGTAATAGGTCTATCTTCCAAACTTATTCCACTTAAAATTTTATTTCCTTCATTGTCATAGAAGGCAGCATCCTTTATTTCGCCATAAATGAAATTCATTGGAGGAGAACCTAAAAATCCTGCCACAAAGGCATTAATTGGATTGGTGTAAAGTTCCCTTGGACTGCCAATTTGTTGAATGATTCCATCATTTAAGCAGACAATCCTCGTTGCCATAGTCATTGCCTCAGTTTGGTCGTGAGTTACATAGATGACAGTTGAGCCCAACTTGTTTTTTAAATTTACAATTTCCTCTCTCATTTCAACTCTTAATTTTGCATCTAAGTTTGACAGAGGTTCATCCATTAAGAAAATGTCAGATTCCTTAACTATTGCTCTTCCCAAAGCAACTCTTTGCCTTTGACCGCCAGAGAGATCCTTGGGCTTTCTATTTAAATAATTTGTAAGACTTAAAATTTCAGCAGTGCTTCTAACCTTTTCGTCAATTATTTTCTTGTCCAGTTTTCTAATCTTCAATCCAAATCCTATGTTGTCGTAGACAGACAAATGAGGATAAAGTGCATAGGATTGAAAAACCATGGCAATGTTTCTGTCCTTTGGAGCAATATCGTTAGATAATTTGCCGTCGATGTAAAGTTCTCCACTAGTAATATCTTCAAGACCTGCAATCATTCTAAGGCTTGTTGACTTGCCGCAGCCAGAAGGACCAACAAAGACGATAAATTCATTCTCCTTTATGTCAATTGAAAAATCCTTTACAGAATAATCCTCATTCTCCTCATACTTTTTACAAATATTTTTTAAGCTAATTTTGGACAATTGCCCTCCTCCTTTCACCTCAACTATTCTACTTATTAATTAAATAGAAAAAATATATAAAAGGTAAAGAATTTGTAAAGTGGAGAATTTTATTTTAAATTTTTTGCAAAACAATCATTTTTTGCAAATAAAAAAGTCCACTAAAAAATTAGTGAACTCTAAATTTATTTTAAATTTTAATTTACAGAAATTCTATTTTTGTGCATGTAATAAACTGCAAAGAATAAGGCTATTGTTTCTAAAAGCATTGGGATTAGTATTCCTATTCCCATCCCCCTCATGAACACATCTCCATTGTTTTGAAGGAGTTCAATATTAGTAAATAAGTCTAATTTATCTAAGCAATATAGGACTGCTCCTTCTATTAGTCCTAGTCCTATATAAATAAGGACTGGTCCACCAAATCCAAATCTTCTAAGTTTTTTTCCACCACCAAGTGTCACTGAAAAGATTATGCTAATTATGTTGTTAAATAAAAATAGCAAGCACCAAGCAATAAGCACTAATATGTTTCTTATCCCAATTTCATTTATTATCTCATTTATATCTTCCCAAGTTATATCTATTACTCCACCATCAACAGATGGAACAGCCATAAATAGGAAAATAATTAATCCAAAATAAATTGAATAGATAATAAACATTATAAGATAATATAAAAATCTTGAAAAAGTTTTTGCTGATGGACTTATTGGTGTTGATTCATAAAATAGGGCGCTATCACCAAAAAACATATTGTAATCGCCAACAATTACTGTTATTGCTGCTGCCATGTAGCCAAATATTAGCGCCATCATGCCTAGGACAATTGCACTATCACCAATTGAATTATTAACATTTGAAAATAATAATCCAAAAATAATTAGGGCCACTGGCAAAACTGGAATAAACCAATTACTTCTAAAATGATTTCTTATTTGATGTCCAAGTAATTTTCCCATTAAAATACCTCCGTAAAGTAGTCTTCTATGCTCATATTTTCTTCACTTCTTATCTCATCAACGGTTTTATTTATCATAATCTTTCCATCTGATAGGAATAAAACTCTATCAAGTAGGGGCTCGATTTGATTTATAAGGTGAGTTGAAACTATGATGAGATTATCTTCTTCAAAATTATTTAAAATAGTCTCAATTATTGCCTTTCTAGCAGAAGGATCAACGCCAGAAATTGGCTCGTCAAGTAAAAATATTTCTGCTTTTCTTGAAAGGCTAAGGGCGATTTGCATTTTTTCTCTCATGCCCTTACTCATTTCCTTCACCTTTGCCTTTTCTGGCAAGTTAAATTCTCTGAAAAGTTTATAAAATTTTTCTTCATCGAAATCCTTGAAAAACAATTTGTAGGTCTTAACAACTTCCTTCACAGAAAGTTTTTCGCTAAGGGCAAACTTGTCTGGCTGATAGGATAAAATTTCTCCCGTCTTGTAATAAATTTCTTCACCGTCTATGATTACACTTCCCTTATAAGTCATCTCTAATCCTGCAAGGATTCTCAAAAGAGTAGACTTGCCTGCACCGTTGGGACCAACTAGTCCAACGATTTGTCCCTTTTCAAGTTCTAAGTTTAAATCATCTAGGACCTTGTGCTTGTAGCCCATAGATAAATTTTTTATTTCTAATTTGCTCATACTTCCCTCCAATATTCATCTAAAAGTTTAAGCGACTTTTCCTTTGTGAGCTTAAGTTCATCTGCCACACTGATTAAATCGTCGCAGGACCTATAGAAAGCTCCCTTTGCCAACTCATTAATTTTTTCCTCATCATCAGTTATAAATCTTCCGCTAGTCCTATTTGATTTAGCGAGACCTTCTCTTTCTAGCTCTTGAAGAGCTCTTTGCACTGTGTTTGGATTTACTCCATAAATTTTTGCCAAGTTCCTAACAGTGTCCATCTTGTCCCCACTCTTCCACTGTCCACTTGAAATTTTTAACTTGAAATCTTCAAGAAGTTGTAGATAAATAGGTCTATTATTATCAAATTCCATATTTACCTCCTTCATATATTTTTTATTAGCTAATATTTCCTTTGCTTTTATTTTAAACCAAAATAAAATATTTTGTACCTTTGTACCAATTGCTTAATACAATAATTATTATATACAACTTACAAAAAAATGCAAGAGAAAAATTAAAAATTTTTGAAAAATTTTTACGGCAAAAAATTTAAAGAAGGCAAAGAAAAAATCCTAAAGCCTTAATGGCTCTAGGATTTTATTCTTCTTTATTTATTTTCTTTAACTTCTTTATTTTTTCTATTCTTTTTATTTTTAACTTTTTTAAGCCTAAAGAAGTCTTCTCTTTCTTTTTCTGCAAGAATCTCTTCTATCTCACTAATTATATGATTGTACTTAGGTATTTGAATTTTATCTAGGGCATTTGCTCTCTTGGCAGTCTTTTTTATTTCGTTGGCAAGTCTAAAGACAGATGTCTCAATCTCTGCAAGTTCATAAATGACAGGAAGGATTTCAGAAATATTTATCTTTGCCCTGTCAAAGGCTGCATTAGACTTATGAAGTGAATAGTCTGCCTTCACTTCCGCCTTGTCATATTTAATTTTAGGCAGTTCAAGCCCCATTACTGAACGAGAAATTATTTGGTATTCCATTTCATTAGGAGCTGCCTCTCCCATTTCCTTTAGGGAAAGGGCGCCCATAGAAATTGTGGCTTCAACCAGTTCTCCATAAGATGCTGCAAATTTTTCTTCTATCTCAGCTTGAAGCTTCTTGGCATTTTTATTTAAGTCCATCATTTCTTTAATGAGGACTGTCCTCTTCTTGTCAAGGAGGTCATAACCCTTCTCTGCAAGGATAAGGGCATTTTTTGATGCTATTAGATTTGCCTTAGTGGGTGTGACCTTAATTGCCATTCTTATCACCTAAATATTTTTCTTTTAACTTAGGATCAATTCTATCAATCATTTCAGGAGGAAGTATCTTTAATAGCTCCCAACCTAAATTTAGGGTGTCTTCTATATCTCTATTTTCATTTTGGTCTTGAGTCAAAAATTTCTTTTCAAATTCTTCGCCAAATTTTAAAACTAATTTTTCGTCATCAGAAATATCATCTTCACCAATAATTTGTGCAAGAGCTCTGGTTTCTTGTACCTTTGAATAAGATGCAAAAAGCTGAGAAGATAGGTCTGGGTGATCTTCTCTTGTGTAGCCTTCTCCAATGCCGTCCTTCATAAGTCTTGATAGAGATGGAAGTACATCAATTGGTGGATAAACTCCCTTGGAGAATAAATCACGACTTACTACAATTTGACCTTCTGTAATATAACCAGTTAAGTCAGGGATTGGGTGAGTGATGTCGTCATTAGGCATAGTTAAAATTGGAATAAGGGTTACAGAACCAGAGCTGTCCTTAATCATACCTGCCCTTTCATAAAGAGATGCTAGGTCTGAATAAAGGTGTCCTGGATAGCCCTTTCTTGATGGCACTTCTTCTCTTGATGATGAAACTTCTCTTAGGGCTTCAGCATAGGAAGTGATGTCTGTCATTATTACAAGAACTTGCATATTTTTTTCAAAGGCTAAATACTCTGCTGCAGTAAGGGCACACTTTGGTGCAATAAGTCTTTCCATAATTGGGTCGTCGGCATAGTTTATATACATTACTACCTTGTCAATTACGCCAGAGTTTTTAAAGCTTTCTCTAAAGAAGTCTGCTTCGTCATGCTTTACACCAATGGCAGCAAAGACTATGGCAAAGTTATTTTCTCCGCCCTCGTCGGCAATTTTTGCTTGCCTTACAATTTGTGCAGCAACTTCATTGTGGGGAAGACCAGAACCAGAAAAGATTGGAAGTTTTTGACCTCTAATTAGGGTCATTAGTCCATCAATGGAAGATATACCTGTTTGAATAAAGTTTCTTGGGTATTCTCTTGCTGATGGGTTAATTGGTCTACCATTGATGTTATAGACATCCTTGGAGTAGATGGCGCCGCCCTTGTCTATAGGCTCAGCTGTTCCGTTAAATACTCTTCCCAAAATTTCTCCTGAAAGAGGAATTTCAAAGGGGTGGGCAGAAAATTCTACCTTAGTATTTTTTGTGGAAACGCCTAAATTGTTGCCAAAAACTTGGACAATTGCCTTGTCGTCGTCAATTTTTATAACCTGACCAATTTCTGATCTCTTGCCGTCCTTTGATATAATCTTTACAACTTCACCGTAACTAACTCTGTGAAGATTTGAAAGTTCTAGTAGCGATCCTTCAATTCTATCAAGTGTTAAATATTCTTTTTTCATTCTACATCACCATAAGTTGCACTAAGCTCTCCATAAAAATCGTTGATTTCATTGTTTAAGCTTACAAATTTCTTTAAGTTTTCGTTTTCTATATCATATTTCATGTTAATTACTTTTCCGTAAAGACCATCGTTCTTTATTACTGAAATTGGAATTTTAAGCTTTAAGGCTTCCTTTCCCTTTTCATAAAGATTGTCTATTGTCTTTAACATTTCAAATTGCTTTTCAAGAGGCACAAAGGTGTCAATTGGGTTAAAGGCATTTTGTTGCAAGAATCCAACTTTTACAACACGACAAATTTCTAGGACAAGTCTTTCTTCATCTGGAAGGACATCTTCTCCCACTAGCATTACAATTTCATTTAACTTGGCTTCCTTGTGAAGTAAGTCTAAATATTTTATTCTTAGATCAGGAAGATCTCCGTCAAGTCTCATGTCGTAGTAATTTTTAAGAAGTGGAATGTAGCCAGAATAAGAGTTCATCCAGTTAATGGCAGGATAGTGTCTTGAGTAGGCAAGTTCCTTATCTAGTGCCAAGAATACATTTACGAATCTCTTTGTATTTTCAGTTACTGGCTCAGAGAAGTCGCCACCTGCTGGTGAAACTGCACCAATAAGAGTTACAGAACCTTCAGAGCCAGATAAAGTTTTTACATAACCAGCTCTTTCATAGAAACCTGCAATTCTTGATGGAAGATAAGCAGGATATCCTTCTTCTGCTGGCATTTCTTCAAGACGACCAGAAATTTCACGAAGAGCTTCTGCCCAACGAGAAGTTGAGTCGCCCATTAGGGCAACATGGTAGCCCATGTCTCTAAAGTATTCTGCCATAGTTACGCCAGTATAAATTGAAGCTTCACGAGCGGCAACGGGCATATTAGATGTGTTGGCAATTAAGATAGTCCTATCCATAAGGGCCTTTCCTGTGTTAGGGTCAATTAGCTTTGGAAAGTCTTCCAAAACTTCTGTCATTTCATTTCCTCTTTCGCCGCAGCCAATGTAGATGATGATGTCGGCATCACAGTACTTGGCGATTTGGTGTTGAGTCATAGTCTTACCAGTACCAAATCCACCAGGAATGGCTGTAGTTCCACCCTTGGCAATTGGGAAAAATACATCGAAGACTCTTTGTCCAGTTACAAGAAGTTTGTCAATGGGAAGTCTTTCCTTAACTGGTCTAGGAATTCTTACTGGCCAGTTTTGGTACATCTTCACTTCATTTATCTTGCCGTATTCGTCTTTTACCTTTAATAAAACAGTTTCAATATTATATTTTCCATTGTCAAGAATTTCTACCACTTCGCCACTTACTTCTGGCGGAATCATGACTTTGTGAGTGATAATATCAGTTTCAGGAACTTCTGCAAAAATTTGTCCGCCATGAACCTTGTCATGAAGGGCAACCTTAAAAGTTACATCCCAAAGTTTTTCCTCGTCAAGGGAAATAAGTCCAAGACCTTCAGGCATAAAGGACCCGTGGTTCTTTTTAATAACTTCAAGAGGTCTCTCTATACCATCAAAGATACCCCTAATCATACCAGGTCCTAGCTTAACAGAAAGAGGAGCTCCAGTTGAGATTATGTCTTCATCGCGTCTTAGGCCTTCAGTTTCTTCATAAACTTGCACTGTGCCAAGGTCTCCGTCAATTGAAATAACTTCGCCAATTAATTTTTTTTCGCCAACAAGAACCATTTCTCTGATTTTATAGTCAGCCATATTTTTTCCAATTACAACGGGTCCGTCAACTGATTTAATTGTTGCCTTTTCCAATGACTTCACCTCTTTCTTTTAATTTTTCGTGTAACATAGAACCAATTTCATATCTCATGTCTTCAAGTTTATTTTTTAAAGACAAGTTGATATTGTAGGTCCTATCCATATCAGAAATTATAAAACCGCCAATATGGTATTCAAAAAGTTCGTCAATTATTAAGTCAACGCCCTTTTCCTTGGCAATTTCTTTAAATTTTTCAATGAGACTTTCATTTTCATTGTTTTTAACATAAAGATAAATGCTTTTTTCATCTATTTCATCTAAAATATTCTTAAAATTTTCAGCTTCTAAATTTACATATTCATCTGTCTTGGTAAATTCCAAAAGTTTTTGTGAAAGAGTTTCTAAAAGTTCATTTAGTAACTTTTCATCTTCTTCCAAGAAGAGAACTCTCTTTTGTTCTTCAACAGAGGCAATAAGTTCATACCCCCTTCTCTTGGCAAGAGTAACCCTCCTATTGACGAAGGCTTCTTCATCCTTTTTAAGAGATTCAATTTTTTCAGCCAAAATCTTATCAGCCTTTTCCCTTTCCTCTCTTATCCTCTTTTCACATTCTTCCTTTTGCTTTAGAAAAACAATTTTGTTGAATATGGCAATTTTGTTTTCAAGTAAAATCATTTAATCACCTACAGCTTTCACACCAACAGATTCTCTGACATATTTCAAAATAAAATCATCTTCCATCCCGCCGTCAAGATCTGGAATAGTTACAACTAGAGGAAGGTCTCCTGTGAGTTTAAATTCCAAAACTTCATCCTTAATTTCTTTAAAGGAAGAGTAGGTTAAGATAATTATTCCAATATCTTCAGTTTTTGTAAAAGTCCTAAAATTTTTTAATAGGTCAGCTCTGTCATTACATTTAACAGACCTTACACCTGCAAGGCGAAGGCCGTTAATTATATCCTCATTTGATGTTAAAAGAATTGATCTCATTATAGTCTTCCAAGAATCATGATTGAAATGATAAGACCATAAATAGCAATACCTTCTGCAAGTCCTAGGTAGATCATTGATTTACCAAGAATGTTAGGGTCTTCAGATACAGCGCCAATAGCTGCAGAACCTACATTAGAAACGGCAACACCTGCACCAAGAGATGCAAGACCAGTTGAAAGACCTGCTGCTAAAAAGCCAAGACCGTTACCTGATGCTGGAGCAGCTGCTGCAGCTGATGCCATTTGTGGTACAAGGGAAATTAATCCGAAAACAAAAACTGGTGCGAAAACAAATAGATTAAGCTTCAAAACAGCTCGAGCAAATTTTCTGTTCTTGTCTGTACCCTTGTATATGAAATAAAAACCTGTTACTACCATTGAAAATACTGTTAAAACTGCGAAAATAATAATTTTTTCCATCTTTAAACTCCTCATTAATAAATTTTATCGGCTTCAAAAAGTACGCCGTCACCACTATAATACTTGCTAAACATTTCGTAATATTCAAGTCTTAGAGATTGAATAAATACGATTAGACCTTCTAGTCCCAAAATTAAAATATTGCCAAAAATTAAAACTGCAATATTTCCTCCACTTGAACCAACCATTTCTCCCAGAGTCTTAAATGCCAAGAACAAACCAACATGGTTTATTGCAAAGGCGCCAACTCTTATAAAGGAAATTATTGAAGACATAGTTGATAAAAGAGCTTCAAGTAGACCAAAGGAGGACTCAATATAATAATCTGAGGCAGAGCCTTCCCCTTCCTTCTTAAATAAAACTTTAAGAATAGGCCTTTTTAGTAGCATGATCACAAGACTTGCCACTAAGATTCCAAGGGAAATATTCATAGGAAGAGGAGCACTTGCTCCCATAACTGACATGCCAATATTAATCATTGCCACAAAAATTAAAACTCCCAAAAAACCTTCCTTAGAGAAGAAGGCTTCATCTGGTCTGCCACTTTTTAGTCTATTGTAAATGCCAATGCCATAGGCTAGGGCAAGTAAAATAATGCCAAAGTAAATTGCAATTACAAGAGTATCATTTATATTTTCAAAGGGTCTGAACCAAATTGCGGGAATAATTTCTTCGCTTCCAAAAACTGAACCGTACATCAAACCAAAAAACATGGAAGATGCGCCCATTCTAAGAAGAAGTCCACCAAAGTCCTTGTTCTTCTTTCCCAGCATTAGTCCGGCAATTGCAAATACAGCCCCTTGACCCAAGTCGCCAAACATTGCTCCAAAAAGAATCATGTAGGTTATGCCAAAAATTACAGTTGGGTCAAATTCTCCATAATTAGGCGTTCCATACATATTTATTAGTAGCTCAAAGGGCTTAAAAAAATTTGCGTTTTTTAACTTTGTCGGTGTCTTCATGTTTTCGCTTTTGGGGTCAAAATATTCAATATCAATATTCTTGTATTTAGCGAGCTTTTCTTCTAACTTCTTTTTGTCAGATTCACCAAGCCAACCTGAAAGATAAAAATATTTATTTGACCTAAGCATAAACTTCTTAGCTTTTTCAATTTCTTCATAGGAAAGCATGTGAGCAAGAGTAGTCTTTAGCTCTTCATGTCTGCTTTCCAAAAGATTCTTTTTGTATTCTTCTATTTCAAAAATTTTTCTCTTTACATTTTCCTCTTCTTCTTCAAGATTTTTGTAGATTAAACTAGCCGTTCCCTCTACATTTTCTCCAAGAAGTTCAACTTCAGTAAAGTTCAAACTATTTAGGACCCTGTCAACATCCTTTTCAGTTTCCTTAGGATAAATAACAAGGAAAAGTTCCCTGTTGTCAACTGTGCCTGTGTGATAAATCATGGCGAGAATATTGCCATAATTTTTCTTCAGTCTATATCTGGCATCCTTGTCCAAGAAACCAAATCTAGTGTTGAAGTACTTTAGGTCTGCTATGTCCCTCAAATCAATGTCAACATTCTTAAAGAGTTCATAGTTTTCCTTTAAGGTGTCAAGAATTTTTAAATTTTCCTTAGTTTGTTCATATTCATTGATCTTTTCACTGATGTTTTTCACAAAAGCATCAATATCTTCATTGACATTAACCTTTTCGAAATAGGAATCTTCAATCTTGTCGATTCCCATGAAGTCCATAATTTCAGCTGCTTCCTTGGCAGAGGACTTATGTGCCTCATCTTCTTCAATAGGTGAAATATAATTTAGTTCAAGATTTCTCTCTAAATTTTCTTCATTGTCCAAACTAAATGTGAACTTGTTTTCTGCCATGTTGGCTTCAGCAGACATAAACTGCATACATTTTAAATTCAAAATGTCAAGAATGACAGAATCCATATCATCTATCTTGCCAATGATATTAGTGACCTTCATTTTTTCAACGGCCAATTTCTTCACTTCCCTCTCTATCAATAATCATATATTTTAACTTTTCTTCTTTGCTTAAGCCAAATCTCGTGCCTTCCAAGATTCTCTCAATATTTGCTATTTCAAAATCCAAAAGAACTAAAAAACTCATAAATTTGCCTATGCCATCAGTCCTTCTAAAGTTCTTCTTGGCAATGCCATACATGGTCTTCTTGGCAGTTCTACCAGTTCTAATAACTCTGCCTGCTTCGAAAAGAACAGCGTATTTAGAATTTTTTATCTCCTCTTCAAATTCAGCCTCATCTAAGTAGGAAAGCTGAAGAAGTTTTTCAGAATTATAATTTCCACCAAAAATAGTAAAGTTAAAAATTTCTTCTGGAGCAATATTGTAATACTTCTTGGCTCTGTAAATCCAAATAATATTTAGCAAATCAATATTTACACCAAAAATATTTTTAAACTCATCAACATCTTCCTTGGATAGGGACTTTATAGACTCAGTTAAATTTCTATAATAAAACTTGTCCAAGTTCATCTCAATGGAAAAAAGAGCATCTTCATCCTTGGAGGACTTATAATTTTTTAGGTAGTCATAGTAGTGAGTGTCCCTTAAATTATCTATAAAGGATTCAAAAGTCTCATCATTAAAATTAATATTTTTGCCCGAAATGACTAGCTTGTCAACCTTTGGCTCCCTATTCATTCGGAGGGCTCTCAAGATTTTAGTGATTTTTTCAACATTTATTCTCTCTAAATAAGCCTTCAAAAAATCAGCATACTTCAGTGGCAAAAAACCACGAAGCTTTATAATTTGACTCCTTCTGTAGTCTTCCAAGAACTCTTCAATTTCATAAATATCTGAAAAAGAATCAATGCTTGGAAATTTCTTCTCCTTTAGATATGAAAGGCAGTCTCTGACATTGTCCTTTTCGGCAATTTTTTCAAAATCCTCATAAACCAAGAAATCAGAATACATTTTTGAAATCTTAGCGTTTAAAGCCTTTAGACCCTCAAGCATTTGATTTCCTTCCAATCACCATGTCAAAGGCATCCTTTATGAATTTGTCAGAATTGTTATTGTAAAATTCTTCGATTTCCTTTAAATTTCTCTCGTTGTCTTTTCTCAAATTGTCAGCTTTCTTTTCAAAGTCTGCTAAAATTTCATCGCTCTTTTCTTTTCCAAGGGCCTTTGACTTTTCAATTGATTCATTTTCAATGTCAGTCAACTTTTCTCTCAAGTCTTTTTTTATACCTTCAATTTCTTTTTCAGTACTTTCGACAAGTTCTCTAGTCTTTTTATCTATTGCTAAAATACTATCTATACTTTCTTTCAAAAATATCACCACTCTTTTCTTTTCCTTGTGCATTTCTCATTATATTACTTTGAAATTCTAATTCAAGGGAATTTGTTCAGATTTAAAAATTTCACCCATTTTTCACATTTCACATAATGAAGAAGTTTTTTGCATAGTGAAAATTTTTATTTATAACTATTTTCTAATGATTCTTAAAAAATTTACTTTGTCCTGGCATTTGTCCCGGGCTTTTTCCCACGCTTTAGCAGATGTAATAATGAATTTATAAAAATCTGTACTTTAATTTGAATAAAGGCATGGCCAATTTTCTCCCTCCTACTTTTATAGGCTAAAAAATTTTTAAGGACAAAAAAAGAATACCTCCTAGGAAGTATTCTCAAAAAATTATTTTTTTTCATTTACTGAGCAGGTGCTGTGACATGACTGGCAGCCACAACCACATCCGCTCTTTTTGTGCATTACTTTTTTAACTGCAAGGGCAATTGCAGCAATTATAACAAGGGCGACTAAAATATTAATTGGACTCATACTTTACCACCTCATCCTTATTCTTTTCAAAATCCCTTTCATTTAGCTTTGACCTATCCTTTCTAAATAGGAGATAGCCGTAGATAAATAGAACAAGTATAGCCAAGGCTGTCATTAGGTTGAAGGATCCACCTTCAAATAATCTGCCAAATTGATAAATCATAAAGGCAACTGTGTAGGAGAACAAGATTTGATAGCCTATTGCTAAACCAAACCATTTCTTTGAACCCATTTCTTCCTTTATAGCTCCCGTTGCTGCAAAGCAAGGAACTGTAAGTTGGTTGAAGAAAACAAAGGCAAAGGCTGATGCTGTTGTAAATCTTTCAGCTACAAGTGCAACCATTGGCGCATCTTCTGCTCCAACTTCTCCAATGCCTGCAAGAACTCCATAAGTTCCCACTACAATTTCCTTGGCAACAAGTCCAAGAATTGTAGCAACACTTGCTATCCAATCGCCAAAGCCAAGAGGAGCAAATATTGGTGCAATAGCTTTTCCTATTACTGCAAGAATTGAATCTTCAGGATCTGCATTGAAGTCCATGAAGTGTCCTGTAACAGAAATACTTTGCAAGAACCAAACTACAACTGTTGCAAGAAGAATTATTGTTCCAGCCTTTACAACAAAGGCCTTACATCTAAACCAAGTTGCCTTTAAAACATTGTGGGCACTTGGCATGTGGTACTCAGGAAGTTCCATTACAAAAGGAGCAGGATCTCCTGAAAAATATTTTGTCTTCTTTAAAATAATTCCTGATACTATAACGGCAAGGATTCCGCCAAAGTACCAAAGAGGTGCATACCACCAGCTGCCACCCAAGAAGGCAGCAAACATTGCAATAACATCTAGCTTGGCACCGCAAGGCATAAAGGATGCAGTCATAATAGTCATCCTTCTGTCGTTATCTGACTCAATGGTCCTCGTTCCCATAATGGCAGGCACTGAACAGCCAGTTCCCATTAAAATCGGAATGAAAGACTTGCCAGATAGGCCAAATTTTCTAAAAATTCTATCTAAGATAAAGGCAATTCTTGACATATATCCAATGTCTTCTAGGATTGCTATGAATAAAAACAAAGTAGCAATAACTGGCAAGAAACCAAGAACAGCACCAACGCCGCCGATAATTCCATCAACTAAAAGAGATGTCAAAAATTCTGATGTGCCAGCATTTTCCAAGAAACCTCTAAAGTTTTCGCCAATAATTTCTGTAAAGAATTTTTCATTTACCCAGTCCGTTACAGGTCCGCCAACATAATTTATTGCCAAAATGTAAACTAAAGTGATGACGCCAATAAATATAGGAAGAGCCAAAAATCTATTAGTAACTACCCTGTCAATTTTGTCAGAAGTAGTCATTCCCTTTCTGCCTTTTTTGACAGCATCCTTAGTTACTTCAGACACAAAATTGTATCTTCCATCTGTGATTATGCCTTCGCCATCGTCGTCATATTTTTCTTCAGCTTCCTCAATAATTTCATTAAGCCTTCTAGTTTCCTTGCCATAAAGAGGATACTCTTCGATAATTTTTTCGTCTTCTTCAAAAAATTTAACAGCAAGCCATCTCTTAGCTGGATTGTCTTTTATGACGCTGAAGTTTTCAATTTCCTTGATGTAGTTTTCAATATCAGGGTCAAATTCGTGATAATGAGTATTTTTTTTGTGGGCAGCTTCCTTTGCCGTCTCAATTAACTTATCAATGTTTTCATTTTTTAAAGCAGAAATCTCAACAACCTTGCAGCCAAGCTTTTCCTCTAGCATCTTAATATCTATGAAGTCATTATTTTTTCTTACGACATCCATCATATTAAGAGCAAGGACAACAGGAATGCCAAGTTCCACAAGCTGAGTCGCCAAAAATAAATTTCTCTCAATATTAGTAGCGTCCACAACATCAATAATTGCATCTGGTCTCTCATTTACCAAATAATCTCTTGAAACAACTTCTTCCAAAGTGTAAGGCGAAAGAGAATAAATGCCAGGCAAATCTGTGAAGTGAACTTCCTTATCCTTTTTATACTTGCCAGTCTTTTTTTCAACAGTTACACCAGGCCAGTTACCAACATATTGGTTTGAGCCTGTTAAATTGTTGAAAAGAGTGGACTTACCACTGTTGGGGTTTCCGGCAAGTGCAATAGTAATAGCCATCTTAGTCCTCCTTCTTTTCTATCTCTTCAATTGAAATAAGTTCAGCATCAGCCTTTCTTATGCTGAGTTCATAATTTCTAATATTAATTTGTACGGGGTCCCCTAGAGGTGCCACCTTTCTTATGTATATCTCAGCATTTTTTGTGATGCCCATGTCCATTATTCTTCTCTTTAATGGACCTGAACCATTTATCTTTTTTACTATGTAGTATTTACCAACAACTGCATCTCTTAATGTTTGCAAATTTACATCTCCTCAACTAAAATCTTCTTTGCAATATCTTTGCCAATTGCAACTCTTGCATCCTTAATAGAAACAATTAAATTACCATCGTTCTCGTTTACAACCTTTATTACCGCTCCCTTAACAAAACCAAGATTTGCAAGGTGGGATTCAGTGACGCTGCTATTTTTTAAAGTCTTAACTCTTAAAATTTTAAAATTAACATTTAAGGGCGCCATTATTAAACTAAGCATATTAACACCAACTAACTAAAAATATATGTGAATTGACTTTTATAATTGAATTGACTTCAATTTTTTAAATGACTTCAATATTTGAATTTGATTATCAATTTCTTAATTCATTATAACACAGCTAATTGAAAATTCAAATCAATTTACCCATATTTTTCTTTTAAAAATATTAAGAGAATTGCTTTAAATCTTTTTAAGATTATTTAAAATAAAAAATTTGATCTATTAACTTCTTAAAATTATTTTTCTATTCTTTTAGGATTTTCTCATCATTAAAAATTTTTTATTATAATCTTTATATACTTCCTATTAAATTTTTTATCTCACTCATTTTTGATAAGCTGTAGGATTAAATTTCTAAAAAAACATTAAAAAAGACAGTCCTAAGACTGCCTTAATTTATTTTATTTTGCTTCCCCATTTAGGGTTCTATAACTTATCCAGCCGTTGCCTATATTACACCAAGTTCTTCCATCGGCTCTTCTAGTGTCATAGACATAGACAGGGTCACCCTTAAAGAGGCTAAATTCAACTCCATAGTCAAATCCTGGTCCACTTCTTACATTGGCTCTGCCTGAAGTTACAAATTGATAAGTGCCAATTAAGTTTGATGCCTCTGCATTTTTTAATTTTGCAATTTGCTCTTCTAATTCGTCAGCCCTTGCCTTTTCCTTTAAGGCTTCGCTTTCCTCTTCTGCCTTCTTTTCACTGTCTAACTTTTGCGCATTTATGTCCTCTAACATTTTTTTGAAGTCAGCATTTTCTGGGTCCACTGCCAAATAAGAATTGAGCCTCTTAATTGCACCCTCATAATTATTGCTGCTAGTTAGCTGTAAAATTTCAGCCTTAATTGCAGAATAGTTTTTCTCTATAAGGGAGTCCTTCTTTTCTTTTAATTCATCGTCGTCACTTTCTAAGTCCTTTAAATAAGCAAGAGAGGCCTCGTAGTCTCTGCCTTCAAATTTTTGATTGGCCTTGTTAAAGGTATCTTTGGCTTCAAGGTTCTTGTCGATTTTATTTATTTCATCTAAGTATTTTTTGTCAGAAGATTTTTCGTAAAGCTGGCTAAATTTTTCTCTAGCTTCCTTATAGTTCTTGGCTTCTAAATTTGCCCTTGCAGAACTTTCCAATTTGTTAAATTTATATTTCCCAAAGCCAAAATTAAATAAGAGAGAAAAGGCTATTAAGCCAAGGATGACAAATCCAAAGACTAGACCCTTTTGCTTTGTTCCCATGGAATCATCTTTAAAGGAATTGTTTTTTATGATTTTTTCTTCGTCTTCATAGTCATAATCTCTGTTTATTTTTTGAGTCTTGGAAAAATCCATGTCCTCTCTCAAAGGCTGGCCACACTCCATACAAAATAGGGCGCCCTCTGCATTTTCTTTTCCGCAATTCTTACATCTCATTTATAAGCCTCCTCACTATTTTTTATTTTTGTTTTTATTGGAAATATCTCTTCGAAAAATTTTTAGCTTATGAATAATTTCTTCATCGAGAGCAGTAACCTTCTCTTCCTTTAATTTTTTTGCAACATGAGAAACTTTATTTTTTGAATTTAGTACTTCAGCTTCAAGTTCTCTTGCAGAAATTCTCGTGCCTCCCCGAGACAAAATGATTTGCTGCTCAATGTTGTCACTTGTTGCCACCCGCACATTGGTAAGCTTTCCTATTTCGTCAAGTTGCCTCTCAATGTAGTGGTCTGCCGTCTCAAACTCCTTAGTGAAAATTATATCGATTCCATCCCTGTGGTAATTCTTGCCGCCAGATTTTTTCACCAAGTAGGCATCGAAGACAAGTATTATGTGCTCTTTGGTGCTGTGAGAAAATTCAACCATAGTATCTATGAGTTCATTTCTTGCGTCTTCAAGAGAAATGTTTTTTAATTTTATTAAATTTTGCCAGGAATTTATAATATTGTATCCATCTACAAAGAGATAGGACACATCTCTTCTATACCTACTTCTTTGTCTCTTCATTTTAAAAAACTATCTAAAAATTTCGTACATTACTATTGCAGCTGCAACTGAGGCATTAAGGGAATCAAAGTCAGAAAAATTTGGAATAGTTATTATTTTGTCAGAGTTTTTCAAAATATTTTTTGAAACTCCCTTGCCTTCGTTGCCAATAATTACTGCAACTTTGCCAGAGAAGTCACACTTTCTTATGTCTTCTCCTTCAAGGTCTGTGGCATAAATCCAAAATCCAGCTTCCTTTAATTTTTCTATTGCCTGAGAAATATTTGTAACTTTTGAAACATCAATGTCGTAAATTGCACCAGCAGAGGACTTTACAACTGTGTCATTAACAGTAGCTGCCCTCCTATTTGGAAAAATAATTCCATCTACGCCAAAGAAGTTTGAACTTCTTGCTATAGCACCAAAATTGTGGGGGTCTTCAATTTTATCTAAGATAAAAATTTTCGCATCTTCCTTGTCCCTTAGTTTATTTATAAGATCTTCAAGTTCAAGGTAGACAAAGTCACTTACAAGAGCCACAACTGCCTGGTGGTTTTTTGTGCCAGCAAGTTCTTCCAACTTTTCATTGTCGCTAGTAACTGCGGGAACTTTTGCGTCTCTCGCCATGGCAATAATTTTTTTTATGGAACCTGTGGCATTTTTTCCCACATAAATTTTTTCTACTTCTTCATTCTTTAGGGCCTCAATAACTGGGCCCCTTCCATATATATATTTCATTTTAGATTTTTAAACTTCTCTCTAATTTCTGCTGCCTTACCACAAGTCATCTTGCCTTCTGGACATGGACCCTTAACGCAAGCTGGACCCTCGTCTCTAAATAAAAGGGGAGCAACTTCCTTAACCTCTCTTAGCATTTCAGTTGCCAGCTCTCTTATTTCCCATTGAGCCCTTTCGCAACATCTAACTGTGAAGAAATGCTGAAGAGTTCTTACATTCATTGTGACAACAATTTTTGTCTCGCAAGCATTAGGAAAGACATATCTTGCATCTTCTATGGACATTTTTTCCACTGCCTTTTTTGCCTTTTCTTCTTCCATTCCACTTTCTATTAGAGGTCTTGCATTTTCCCTTACAAGAATTTCAACTAATTTGTCGTAATCTTCTTGGTCTCTTCTCATAGCTTCAAGGAAAACTTTCTTGGCTTCCTCATTTTTTTCTATTTGAGGTGGAATAATGTATTCAAAGCTGTCAAGTTTTACATATCTTTGTGATTGTTGTGAGTAAGAGGCAATTCTGTGTCTCACAAGTTGATGAGTAAGTGTCCTAGAAACACCTTCAATGGCAAAGGTAAAGCTCACATGTTCAAGAGGTGAAAGGTGAGAAAAGGACATAAGTCTATTTAAAAACTTCTCTGTAGATTCTTCTGTCAAATTCTCTGTGATTTCTTCAACACCAACTCTTGAATAGCAAAGTTTTGCAGCTGCAGCAATGGTTTTATCTGGATCCATTGTGTGTGAAATAATTTTTACCTTCATCTGATCATCTCCTTAAATATTTCTCTAATTCTATTATACCTTTTCAAAAGATAGAGGTAGCCAAAAAGGGCCTCCACTCCCGTCGCAATCCTATAGTCAATAGGATCTGCGTTTTTGGGAACTGTGTGAGACTTGGCATTTCTCCCCCTCTTAAAAATTTTAATCTCTTCTTCTGTGAGATTTTCTTCTATTTTTTCAAAAAGTTCTCTCTGGGATTTTGCACGGACAAATCTTATGCTTTCTCTGTGAAGCTTGTTGGGATTTTTCCTTACATCTAAAATTTCACTTCTAACTAAAATTTCAAAGCAGGCGTCACCTATGTAGGCAAGGGCAAGGGGACTTAGCTCCCTAACCTCTGCCTCTGTGTAGTTTTTAACTTCTAAAAAATTTAAATTCTCTTCCAAGTTGTTCCACTTCTCGTATCTTCTATTTCAATGCCCATTTCCTTAAGCTTGTCTCTAATTTCGTCAGCCTTGGCAAAGTCCTTGTTCTTTCTAGCAGCATTTCTCTCAGCAATAAGACCTTCTATGTCTTCAGAAATTTCTTCTCTTTCACCTTCCATGATGCCAAGGACTCTTGTAAGTTTCTTCAAAAGTTCAAGAGTCTTTTCTAACATCTCCTTAGAATTACTTTCATCAAGGTTTAAGTTTATGTCCTTAACTAAATCAAAGATTGCAGTAATGGCATCAGCTGTATTTAAGTCGTCATCCATGGCATTTTCAAACTTTTCAATGTGCCTGTCAAAAGACTTATATAATTTTTCTTCTTCATCAGTGATTTTATCTACACTAGACTTTTCAATTGCATCTTCAAGCTTATACTTTGCATTGTAAAGTCTCTTGCTGGAATTTTTAGTTTGTTCCATTACTTCTCTTGAGAAGTTAATTGGTGAACGATATTGAGTTGTCAATAGGAAAAATCTCAAGACTTCAAGGTCAAATTCATCTGCAATTTCTCTTACAGTAAAGAAGTTGCCCTTGGACTTAGACATTTTTTCGTTGTCAACAGTTATCATGCCATTGTGGAGCCAATAATTTGCAAAGGGAACTCCATTGCAAGCTTCTGATTGTGCAATTTCATTTTCGTGGTGAGGGAATTGTAAGTCTTCGCCGCCAGTGTGAATATCTATGTTGTCGCCAATTAATGTCTTTGCCATTACAGAACATTCAATGTGCCAGCCAGGCCTACCTTCTCCCCAAGGTGCTTGCCAGAAAGGCTCCCCTTCCTTTTTGTTCTTCCAAAGGGCAAAGTCACTTGGATTCTTTTTGTTGTCGTTAATGTCAACTCTGTGGCCAGAAATTAAATCTTCAATGTTCTTCTTAGAAAGCTTGCCGTAGTCCTTGGCATAATTAATGTCAAAGTAAACATCGCCATTGGAAACATAGGCAGCGCCCTTGTCTATCAAAGTCTTGATAAAAGAAATAATTTCATCTATGTGCTCTGTTGCTCTAGGGTTTAGGGTTTCATAATCGTAAAGGTGAAGACCATTTGCATCTTGTTTAAACTCCTTGATGTATCTTTCAGCAATGTCAGAAACCTTGACACCTTCGTCATTAGCCTTATTTATCATCTTGTCGTCAATGTCAGTGAAGTTCACAACAAATTTTACCTTCATTCCCTTGTAAGTAAAATATCTTCTTAGGGTGTCGAAGACAACAAGGGGTCTTGCATTGCCAACATGAATGAAGTTATAAACAGTTGGACCACAGTTGTAAATCCCAACTTCGCCCTCTTTAATTGGCACAAAATCTTCCTTTGTTCTACTTAGAGTATTGTATAATTTCATAAATCCTCCTATAAAAAAACGCCTCCTGTGAGACGATTATATACCTTTGAAAAATTTTTCGTAGTAATCAAGTCCTATAAAAGTTTTGTCTTCTACCATTTTTCTTATCTTATTTGGATCTGCAAGGTCAACATCCATGACTTCTTCCTCTTGCAGTTTAATCTCATCAAGGGAAATATTTTTGCGAACTAGAAAAATATAAAAAATTGTGTTTTTTTCTGTGATAATCCTCTTTAAATGAAGCTCTTCTTCACTGATGTCGATGCCAAGTTCTTCCTTGAACTCGCGCACCATGCCTTCCTTTGGCGTCTCTCTTGAAATAACAGATCCACCAGCAGAACAGTACCACATGCCAGCAAAGGATTTTTTATCGAGAGCCCTTCTTTGGATTATAAAATTTCCGTCATCTCGCAAAATCCATCCTTCTACGATAATATGGTATTCATCATTTTTTAGCCTTTCGCCCTTTCTTATGGCGCGCCTCTTCCATTTTCCCTTTTTATCATATACATCCCAATATTCCACGACAAAACTCCTTATAGTTATTTTACACCATTTATTAAGTTTTTAAAAGATTAAGAAGACTTTATTTAAGTAAAATATTATCAATAAAAAAATGCTGAGAAAAAACTAAGATTTCCCAGCATTTAATTATATTAATTATAGTAGATATGGGTCGTTTTCCCAATCTATTAATGATTTTGGGTCTTTTGCATTTGTATCTCTTCCTTCTGGTGGAAGGTCCTTTGCAGATTCTGGTTCAGCTGCCTCTGTTGGATAATTTAAGTCAGCATCCCTTGCATTTAATTTTTCCCACTCTTGGCGAGATTTTGGCTCTATCATTTCAAGATCAACTGTGTCAATATCAATGCCAAGAGCCTTTGCTACTCCCTTGCCATATTCTGGGTCTGCCGCATAACAATTTCTAATATATCTATGCTTGATTTGCATAGTTGAGTCACCCATATTTCTCGCAGTGTTTTCAAATAAAACTAATTTTTGTTCATCTGTCATTCTGTTAAAAAGCATGCCTGGTTGAGTAAAGTAGTCGTGGTCATCAGCTCTAAAGTCATATCTCTTAACTTCTCCACCTTCATCGTGAGGTATTTCTAGGTCTGGATTATCTTGCCATCCGCCATAGGAATTTGGTCTGTAGTGAAGTTCTGCACCCTTATTTCCATCAACTCTCATTTGACCATCTCTGTGATAGTCGTGAGGATGATCTACACCAAGTGGTGAGTTTACAGGAATTTGGTGGTGATTTACGCCAAGTCTATATCTTTGTGCATCAGAGTAGAAAAATGCTCTTGCTTGAAGAACTCTATCTGGAGAAAGTGCAATTCCTGGCACAATATTTGCAGGAGAAAAGGCGACTTGTTCAACATCTTGGAAGAAGTTGTCTGGATATTTATTTAGCACATATTCGCCCACTGGAATAAGTGGAAAATCTTTTTTTAACCACATTTTAGTCAAGTCAAAAGGATTTGTTGGATGATTTTTAGCTTCTTCTTCAGTCATAACTTGTATATACATCTTCCATTTTGGATAATTTCCATTTTCAATTGCTTCGTATAAATCACGACCAGAAGATTCTCTGTCCTTACCATTTACCATTTCAGCTTCTTGGTCAGTGTAATTTAAAATACCTTGCTGACTTCTAAAGTGGAACTTAACCCAAACTCTTGTGTCCTCTTCGTTATACATAGAGTAAGTGTGTGAACCAAATCCGTGCATATATCTAAAGGAAGAAGGAATACCTCTATCACTATTTATTATAGTTGTTTGAAGTAGTGATTCAGGTAAAGATGACCAATAGTCGAAGTTTGTATTTGGACTTCTTAAATGTGACTTTGGATCTCTTTTTACAGCGTGATTTAAGTCTATAAATTTCATTGGATCTCTGAAGAAGAAAACAGGAGTGTTATTTCCAACTACATCCCAGTTGCCATCTTCTGTATAAAATCTTACAGCAAAGCCACGAATATCTCTTTCAGCATCAGCTGCTCCTCTTTCACCAGCAACAGTTGACATTCTTGAAAATACTTTGCACTTGTTGCCAACTTTAGAAAATATTTTTGCCTTAGTATATTTTGTAATATCATGAGTTACAGTAAATTCACCCCAAGCACCCCAGCCTTTAGCGTGCATTCTTCTTTCAGGTATAACTTCCCTGTTAAAATGGGCTTGCTTTTCAAAAAGCCACAAATCTTGAATGGAAAGGTGACCATTCATACCTGCTGTCATGGAATCTTCGTCATTATCAACAACTTGTCCACCAGCTCGTCTGAGAGTAGGATCCTCATCAACATTTTCGTTTCTGCTAGGGATTGGGTCTCCAGCCTTATTTTTTTCAGTAGGGTCCATTTTCTTTTTATCGTCAGCCATTTTTTACCTCCTACAATCTAACAATGTATTGATTTAACATATTTATTATTTACCCTATTATTAATAGTCTACACAAATTAGAAAAATTAGATTTATAAAAATTTTTTGTTTTAATTTTCATTATAAAAAATTTTTCAGTACATAAAAAAACTCTTGGCTGCAAATTTTAACAGCCAAGAGTTTAATTTCCTTTAGCGACCGCCTCCGCCGCCTCCGCCGAAGGATCCACCGCCTCCGCCAAAGGAAGTAGAGCCACCTCCACCCGAACTACTATAACCAGTTACATCTTGATAAGTTTTATTAATAGTTTTAGAAAAATTTCTTGAAGCCAATATGTGAGTATTATAAAGAGCATAATTATTTATATATGTTGGATAATTCTCTGCTCCTCTTGCAAATTCTTCATCTAAGAAAAATATTGATGAATAAATTAAAAATTCTTGCCACTTATTAAAATCAACTTCCTTTGCAACATCTTCTCCATATTCTTCCAAATAATTTTTGAATTTTATGAGATTTTCCCAAAGGTCTTTTCCCTTTTCTGTTACTCTAAGTTCTGTTCCAGTTTTTTTAGAAAATAAAAATTTCTTTTCATACCTATAATTTTCTAAATAACCCCCTGCCTTTAGGGCTTCAATAGACTTATCTTCAAATTCATTATAATAATCTTCCATTAGAGATTTATTCTTTTTGACATACTTTTTGAAATCCTTAGCTGTCATATATTCTTCGTCATTTAATTTATTTGCTTTAGAAATCATTTCAAAAAGTTCCTCTTCTGCCGGCCCCATATCCTTTGGAACTGAAATAATTTTTATTTTGTTTTTAGAAAAATTACTGCCTTCTTCAACAAATTCTATTGCCCCTTGGAGATTCCATTTTAAAATGTATGAATTAATATAATTTGCAACTAAATCATCCATAACTAAATGAGATTGGCTGATAAAAAATGCCAAATCTTCAATTGGTCCATGGTAAGGTACATCTTTAAAATATTCTCCCTCTAAATCACTTAAAAAAGGAAGATCTTTTCTGTTTTGAATTTTCTTCTTGTTAAAACCAAGACTAATGGCACGAGCAAGATAATAAATAACCAAAACAACTGCAAAAGCTATCCCGCCAAGGAATGACTTTTCTGCAAATGACATTGGCTTTTGGTAAGCTTCTCCTTCTCTATTTTCCCAATCAGAACCCTTGGCAGCCATGTTTGCATAATCTTCAAAATTTTTGTCAATCTTATAGGCTGTATTAAAATAACCCTTTGGGAATTTTAGCATAACCGTTGCATAGTCAACATAGCCTGATGAAGTCATGAGGATTTCTCCATCAACATTGTGGATTTCTCCTTCCATGCCAAAGCCCCACATTTTTACATCCTTAAAGGGTTCAAAGCCTTTAATTTTTATTTGCACGTTTTTAGGTTTCGGGTCAAAATTTTCTCCCACGAATTTAAAAAACAACATGTCGCTGTCATTAAGTCCCACTACAAGAGGATTTATCTTGTAGGACAAGTTATAAGTGTTGTCACTAAATTCACTGATGCCCCATGTTAGTTCCACTCCTTCATCCTTGTCAATTCTTCCAAAGCGGTATGCCTTGTCCTCAAAACTTGCATCAATATTCCAGGGCATGAGTTCAGTAAAATCTCTTCCAAGAGCATTAACAGAAAAATCTTCAATTTTAATTCCCTGCAAATTGTTTATGGCTTTATATCTCTCTGTGTAATCTTCATTGTCTTCGTCAATTTTCCAAACTTCTTTTACTTCTCCTATGCCCTTTTTATCTATACTTACATCAAGGCTAATTTCTTTAAAATCTTCTGCAAATACAAAAGCTGGCACCAAGAAAAGTAAAAACGTCAAAGCAAAAATTTTTCTAAGTTTCATAAAAACCTCCCAAGTTTTTTATACCCAAAATAATTATTTCAGTAAAAAATAAATTTTTCAAGAAAATTTTATTCTTTCAAAAATTTTTTATTGCAAGAAAAAGAAGTTGCCATAATGACAACTTCTCAAAGTATTTTATAATTCTTTTAAATATTTATTTAATAATTTGTAGGAAGCTTCTTCATCTACAGTAGAGATTAGTCCAGCTGATGATAAAATATAATTTTTATCTAAATAATATTTTATCTTCCTATTGATTAAATATTTATCGTCTAAATCCTCTATTGCTGAGAGAATTTTTTTCGGCTCATTAGAATTAATAAGCGATCCACCAGTTCCGATAAACATTTCAGCCGGTCTCAAATCTTTTCCGTATTGCTCGTAAATCGTCCTAGTAGGAGTTTTAATTTTTTTTATGTGACCAATATGTCTCATAAGTGAAGTGTGAGTAGCAATATAGCAAAGGACATTGTCAAAGAATAAATCTTCGTCATTGTCTGGAATATAACTTGTGTGATTGAAACGATATTCCGTTTTTTCCCTTGCATCCTTTATGCCAAATTTTAGGAAGGGTTCTTCACCTACTGACTCATAAAGAGCAGTGGCTGAATACCTCATGCCCATGTCGCCTTCCACAGTTCTCTTTTCAAAGGGTTCATCAATGGGAGGTGAAATTACATTTTCTTCTCCGTAATAAGTTTTGCCAATGGAATGGATGTCTGTAGTTGCTCCACCAATATCCACAGATAAAATAACTTTATCTAAATGTTTTGCATAGACAGACATTGCCTTTTGAACTGCAACTGGCGTTGGCAAAAGAATTTCAAAATCCTTACTCAATAAATCAATTCCCTTAGCGTGAGCAATTGTCCTTATAAAAAGGTCGCCAATTGTCTTTCTAAGCGGTCTGTAATTTATAGTGTTAGTAGTTGGCATGACATTTTCTGTGAAGTCACAAGGAACACTATTTTTTTCAAAAATTTCCCTTATTTCTTCATGAGTGTCAATATTTCCTGCCACAACAACAGGAGTCTTAATACCACCCTTTGCAAGTTTTTTTGCATTGAAGATAATATTATCTTTGTTGCCGTGGTCAGTCCCACCACATAATACTATTATATCGGCACCAGAATTTTTAATTTCATCTACATTTTCATCTGTAAGTTCATAGGAATATACCTTTAAAATTCTGGCACCAGAAGATAGTGACGCAAGCCTTGCAGCGTCAGTAGTAAGATTCTTTGAAAAACCTATTGCTACAACTTTTAGTCCTCCTGATGCTGAAGAGCAACCTAAAACTTTGTCATATTTGACATCAGTAACTTCCCTTAATTTTTTATAGGCATTGTTAAAGCCTTCTCTAACATCAGTTTCTACAGTGGTGTAACTTGATGCACTGCCTAGAATTTCATTTTTGTCAGTATCCACTAAATTAAGTTTAGTATAAGTTGACCCAACATCGACTAAAAGGTAAATCATGCTAATTTTTCATCTACAACTTTCATAATTTCAGCGTGATTTTTTTCTACAATTTTTCTTGTAGCAGCCATTTTTTCTTCAAGTTCATGTCTGTAGTCTTGGTCTTTAAGTGAGTTTAGGTTGATGATTACATTTAAGAAAGCACCATTAACTGCAGCTTCAATATTTAATAGAGCAACTGCAACATCAGTGATAGCATTTGAATTTCCTTTTTCAGCAAGTTCTCTTGCAAAGTCATAAAGTTCTGTAACCTTCATACCAAGTCCAAGAGGTACTTCAATTGCATTCTTATATCCTTCTTGGATTTTTTCAGATCTTATAGCTTTTTCTTCTTCAGTTTCCTTTGGAAGTTTCATAGCATCCATAACTCCATTAAAAGAGTTAGCATCCTTGTCAATTCCATCAACAAATTCTTTTTTATATTTTACAAGTTCAGCATGGATTTCTTCCATTCTTTCAGAAACATCCATATATTTTTTCTTGCCAATAGTTAGTGCTGCAACCATTGCAAGAAGTGAAGCAGCCATTGATGCGTTAAGTGCAGCAATAGATCCGCCACCTGGTGCTGGTGAATTTGAAGCAGTTTCGTCTGCGAATTCTACTATAGTTAAATCTTTAAGCATTTTTCCTCCTAGAATAATCCAGTGATAACTCCGTTGTTGTCAATATCCATCTTGTTGGCAGCTGGTACCTTTGGAAGTCCAGGCATTACCATGATATTTGAAGTTTGAACAACAATAAATCCTGCTCCTGCAGATACTCTTACATCTTGAATTTCGATGTCAAAGTCAGTAGGTGCTCCCATTACTTTTTGGTCGTCAGTAAAGGAGAATTGTGTCTTAGCAACACAGATAGGAAGTTTATCAAGGCCCATTTCTTCAAGTTTCTTAACTTGATTCATTGCAGCCTTAGTGAAGTTAGCCTTTCTACCTCTGTAAATTTCAGTAACAATAGTGTTAACTTTGTTTACTATGCTGTCATTTTCGTCGTAAAGTGGTTTAAAGTTAGACTTTTCTTCGTCGATTAGTTCAACAACTTGTTTAGCTAAATCTTCTGCACCTTCGCCACCCTTTGCGAAACATTCACAAAGTGAAATTCTTACGCCAAGTTCTGCGCAAAGTTCTTGTAATTTTGCAATTTCAGCTTCAGTATCATCAGCAAATCTGTTGATAGCAATAATAGCTGGAACGCCAAATTTCTTAATATTTTCAACGTGACGTCTTAAGTTTGCAAATCCTTTTTCAAGAGCTTCAACATTTTCAGTCTTTAGTTCTTTTTTATCTACTCCACCGTGCATTTTAAGAGCTTTAATTGTAGCAACAATTACTACAGCATCTGGAGATAGACCAGCTTTTCTACATTTAATGTCCATGAATTTTTCTGCACCAAGGTCAGCACCGAAACCTGCTTCTGTAACAGCGTAATCGCTAGTGTTAAGGGCAAGTTTTGTAGCTAAAATTGAGTTACATCCATGAGCAATGTTTGCGAAAGGTCCACCGTGAATAAAGGCAGGTGTATTTTCAAGTGTTTGTACCATGTTTGGTTTTAATGCATCTTTAAGAAGCATTGCAACTGCACCTTCGATTTCAAGGTCAGCAACTGTTACTGGATCACCATCAAGGTTATATCCTATAACCATTCTTGCCAATCTATTTTTTAAGTCTTCGATATTTTCAGAAAGACATAGAACAGCCATGATTTCAGATGCAACAGTTATCATGAAGTGGTCTTCTCTAGGGAAGCCATCTGCTTTTTTACCAAGAGAAATAACAACATTTCTTAGAGATCTGTCGTTCATGTCAAGAACTCTCTTCCAAGTAATTTGTCTGCAGTCAATTCTTAGAGCATTTCCTTGGTGAATGTGGTTATCTATACAAGCTGAAATAAGGTTATTTGCAGCTGTCATTGCGTGAAGGTCTCCAGTGAAGTGAAGATTAATATCTTCCATTGGAACTACTTGTGAGTATCCGCCACCTGCAGCTCCACCCTTAACACCAAAAACTGGTCCAAGAGATGGTTCACGAAGTGCTACTGCAGATTTTTTACCAATTCTATTAAGACCTTGAGTAAGTCCAATAGAAACTGTAGATTTGCCTTCACCTGCTGGTGTAGGGCTAATTGCAGAAACTAAAATTAGTTTTCCGTATTCGTTATTTTCATCAATTCTTTTAATTGCGTCCCAAGAAATTTTTGCTTTATACTTTCCGTATTGTTCAAGGTCATCTTTTTCTAGACCGATTTTAGCAGCAACTTCTTCAATAGGAAGCATTGTAGCTTCATCAGCTATTTGTATATCTGTTTTAAATGCCATATATTTAATTACTCCTCAATCAATAATGTTTCAAGAACTTGTTCTGATTTTAAGCCTTCGATTTGCATATAATAAGCTGCTGAATCTACTAGGGCTTGAAGTGGAAGAAGTCCAATAAGTTCAGTATTTACAACTGTAACTCCATATCTCTTAGCTTCTGATTTAATCATTTCAAGAGCTTGGTAAATTGCAGTTTTTTCAAAGTTTACAAGGTTCATTGATACTTGAGTTTGACCTTTTTCTTCAAGTTCAAGACCAATAGCCTTAACAAATCTAAGTCCTCCACCAATGTGACGAACTTTCTTTGCAATTGTATCAGCAACAGTTAAGTCGCTTGTGTTTAGGTTAACATTAAATGCAATAAGGTGGAATCTTGCTGCAACAGCAGTAGCTCCTGATTTAACATTCATTTCTTGAGGACCAAAATCTGGTTTCCATTCAGGTTCCTTGATTTTGTCGAAGAATCCTTCATATTGTCCTTTTCTTACTTTTGCAAGATTCTTTCTATCTGGAGTGGAAGCTGCATCTTCATATAGATAAACAGGAATTCCCATATCACCAATTGCTTTACCAACTTTTTTAGCATATTCAACACAATCTTCAGTAGTACATTCAGTTACTGGAACGAAAGGTACAACGTCAACAGCTCCCATTCTTGGATGAGCTCCCTTGTGTTTTGACATATCGATTATTTCAGAAGCAACTTTTACAGATTCAATAACTGCATCAATAACAGCTTCTGGTTCACCAATAACTTCAACAACAAGTCTGTTGTGGTCAGCATCTGGTTGATAATCGATTAATTTAATGTTTTCTTTTGCTCTAAAGCATTCTGTGATTTGTTCAACTTTCTTTAGGTCCCTACCTTCAGAATAGTTTGGAATACACATTACTCTTTTCAATTGATTTCCTCCTATAGGTTATCTAATACTTTTTTCTTACCGTTATATTATATAGTATTTAAACTAAATATTAAAGTTCTACTACTTTTTCAACTTCTTCAAGAAGTTTTCCGCTTGTGATTAATTCTTGAGCTTTTTCAAGTTCAACATAAATTTCAATCTTCTTATCTTCTTCGATAAATGCAACTTGATTTCTAATTACATCGTGTGCAACTTTTGTACCTTTACCAAGTTCATATTTGTTGTCTTCCATTTCCATTCTGAAATCAAGAGCTTGAGCAGCTATCATAAGTTCAGTAGTTAAAATTCTTGCAGTGTTCTTAACAACTTCTCTAACTTTTCTTGAAGCCCAGTTACCCATTGATACGAAGTCTTCTTGGTTTTCACAAGATGTTATAGAGTCAACACTTGCTGGGTGAGATAGTGTTTTGTTTTCAGATGCTAAAGCAGCTGCTGCATATTGAGTGATCATAAATCCAGAGTTAAGTCCTGGGTGTTTAACTAGGAAAGAAGGCATTCCAGAAAGTGTAGTGTTAACCATTCTTTCAATTCTTCTTTCAGAAACATTACCTAGTTCAGAAACTGCAATTGCTAAAAAGTCAAATGGTTGAGCCATCAATTCTCCGTGGAAGTTACCACCAGAAATTACCTTACCATCATGAGTGATGATTGGGTTATCAGTTGCAGAGTTAAGTTCGATTTCAACTTTTTCTTTAACATATTCAAGAGTATCCTTAGAAGCTCCGTGAATTTGTGGCATACATCTGAATGTATAAGCATCTTGAACTCTAAGTTCAGCAGTGTGAGTTACATAAGTTGAACCTTCAAGAATATTTCTTAAGTTTTCAGCAGTCTTAAGTGATCCTGCGTGTGGTCTAATTGTGTGAAGTTCTTCCCAGAATGCGTCGATGATTCCTCTTGAAGATTCACAAGCCATAGCTCCTGCGATATCAGCGATCTTAGAAAGTTGAAGTGCATCATATAGTGCAAGTGCTCCAGTTGCAGTAAGAACTGTAGTACCGTTAATTAGTGCAAGACCTTCTTTTGCTGCAAGTGCAATTGGTTTAAGTCCTGCTTTTTCCATAGCTTCTTTACCTGGAAGAAGTTCTCCTTCATAGTAAGCTTTTCCAAGACCAAGCATTGGAAGAACCATATGTGCAAGTGGTGCTAAGTCTCCAGATGCTCCAAGAGATCCCTTTTCTGGAATAAATGGAACAACATTTCTATTTAACATTTCAAGAAGTAATTCAATAGTAGAAAGTCTGATTCCAGAAACTCCCTTTAATAATGAATTAATTCTAATAAGCATAACTGCTCTTGTTTCGTCTTCAGGAAGTGGGTTACCAAATCCAGAAGCGTGAGTTCTAATGATGTTTTCTTGAAGTTGAGCTGAATCTTCTTTAGAAATTGAAACTCTTGATAGAGAACCAAATCCAGTGTTGATTCCATAAACTACTCTTTCTTCTTCAACGATTTCTTCAACATATTCTCTTGATTTGTTTACATCAGCAATAGCCTTTTCGTCGATTACTGCCTTTACATGGTTTCTAGTAACTTCTACTAATTCTTCTAGTGTTAGATCATTACCTGTTAATACTACTTTGTTCATAATTGTCTTCCTTTCTTTTACTTAATTACATTTTACTTACTAATTCAAAAGAAAATATAAAGATGAAAAATTATGTCATCCTTTGAAAAGTAGTAACTATAAAAATTTACCAGCACTTGCTAAACTTTAATTGTTTGCAAATGTTTTCTACAATGATTCTATTCCAAATATAAATTATTGTCAATAATTTTCAATAAAATTAAACTCTTTTGCTAAAAAAAGTACAATATTTTATCTCTTTTTTTTAGTAATTTGATTCTTATTTTTTGTGTTTTAAACAAAACTTAGTCTACATGATTAGTAATCCTTCCTTTTTATAAAAAATTATTATAAAAACTTTTAAAAAATTATATCATTTATATTAATCTATGTATTTTACATATTTGCATCTTAAAAAAAATATTTCCAATAAAAAATGACTTAGTCCCCTAAGTCATAAAATTTATTTTAATCTTTTTTTATTAATCCATAAACTATTAGACCAATGGAAAGAATAAAGGCAATTTTAAATGTGAAGTCGCCTTTGATGTAATCAATTAAATGATTTTTATAAGACGATGTTACCTTAATATCTAAAAGTGGCATGAAGTGTAAAAATATTATCAATAAAACCGTCAAGACCACGCCAGTTATAATGTACTTGTCTCTAGATTTCATTTATTTGCTCCTTTCTTACAATTAAATATACTCCCACAAGTTTTTTTGCACTGCCTTTTCTTACTTCTCCATCCTTATTAATAATTTTAAAGTCATAAGAATCAATTTCAGGATAAAGACTGGCAGTGGCAAAAGTTTTTCCTTCAACTTTTATATCAAGATCTAAATCAATTAAAACCTCTCTTTTTACATCAAAGCCCAAGGCATTAGAAATTATTTTTGCATCAATTGGCAGGTCTGCCATATAATCATTTTTAAATTTTTTCTCTCCAAGTTTTATAGTGACTTCTTCATTTTCCTTGTTGTCGCATATTGACTGATAATAGTCTCCATTAAACTCTACTACATTTTTAACTTCTGAAATATCTTCAATTATATAGCCTTCTTTATTTTTTACTTCTTGCTTAATATAATCTTCATCTTCAAAAAATTTTATGTGCTTTATTTCTGAAATCTCATAGCCTAGGCTCTCTTCAATTTGTTTTTTCTCTTCATGAGATAGGTCTTCTATTTCAAAATTTTTCTTGTCCTCACCTTTTTCACCGCTTATATTTTTTTGATCTTCACTTGAAATTACCTGGTCCTCATTATGTGAATTATGAGTCCTAAGTCCAGCATAGATTAAAAGCAAAAATATTATGGCAAGAAAAATAATTATCTTCTTCAGCGATGACTTCATCAAACACCCTCCTTAAAAGGATTATATCAGCTGAAAAAAATTTTTTCCATGAAAAAGCAAGAAAAAATGACTTAGTCGCCTAAGTCATCTCTATCTAATATTTACAAAAATTATTTAAAGCACCTTTGCCAAAAAGTTTTGTGTTCTTTCGTTCTTCGGATTTCCAAAAACTTCTTCTGGACTTCCCTCTTCTACAATATAACCGCCGTCCATGAATAAAATTCTGTCGCCAACTTCTCTTGCAAAGCCCATTTCGTGAGTTACGACAACCATTGTCATGCCTTCCTTGGCAAGGTCCTTCATTATATCTAAAACTTCTCCTACCATTTCTGGGTCAAGGGCAGATGTTGGTTCGTCAAAGAGCATTACCTTTGGATTCATGGCAAGGGCTCTCGCTATGGCAATTCTTTGTTTTTGTCCGCCTGATAGGGACTTTGGATAGGAATCTCTCTTGTCTGGAAGTCCCACTCTTTCTAAAAGTTCCATTGCCTTTTTTTCTGCCTCTTCTTTTCCCATTTTCTTCACAAGAGTTGGAGCAAGGGTAATGTTATCTATGATGTTTAAGTTGTTGAAGAGGTTAAAGGATTGGAATACCATGCCCATTTCTTCACGAACTTTATTTATATCAATGTCCTTTGAAGTGATCTCTTCATCATCTACAAAAATTTTGCCACTTGTTGGCTCTTCTAAAAGGTTTAGGCACCTTAAAAAAGTTGATTTGCCTGAGCCTGATGGTCCAATTACAACTACTACTTCCCCATCTTTTATTTCTTGATTTATTCCCTTTAGGACTTCAAGTTCTCCAAAGGATTTAGTCAAATTTTCTACCTTAATCATTTGCAAGTCTCCTTTCCAAAAGTCCCATTGCCTTTGACAAGCTAAAGGTCATTATAAAGTAGATGCAAGCTGTAAATATAAAGGGCCTTACTAATTCATAAGTACCTGATGAAATACTCTTACCTGCATACATAAGCTCTCCAACTCCAACTGTGTATGTGATTGAAGATTCCTTTATAAGAGTTATAAATTCATTTACAAGTGCTGGCAGTATGTTTTTAATTGCTTGTGGCATGATTACTTTTACCATTGCTTGCTTTTTATTAAGTCCAAGAGATCTTGCAGCCTCCATTTGTCCATGGTCAACAGATGAAATCCCTGATCTTATAATTTCTGCAACATATGCTGCTGAGTTTAAACTTATTGAAAGCGCACACAAAAACATTGGTGCAGTCAAAAGTGTAAACTGTTCTGGTATTATTTTTTTTAGTCCAAAATATACTATCAAAATTTGCACAAGCATTGGAGTTCCTCTCACCACTTCTATATAAATACTTGAAAGTATATTTAGTAATTTAATTTTTGATGTCTTCATCAGTGCAAGTATTATTCCAATAGTAAAACCTAAGAGCACACCAATTATTGAAAGCTCAATAGTGGTCAAGGCTCCATTCAAATATGTTGGAAGATACTTGTTTGCGAAGGCAATTTGTCTCGATATGATTCCCATATTATTCCTTTCTAATTTATCTAATCCACAAATTAAAAATTCCCCACACAATGTAGGGAATATTTAATTACTATTTACTAGCTTCTTTGTTAGATAGTTCAATATACTCATCAAACCATTTATCTACTTGGCCTGAATCTTTTAATCCTTTAATAACTTCATTAACAGCTCCTGTTAAATCGTCATTACCCTTTTTAATTGCTACTGCAAATCCACTTTCATCTGGAATTCCTAAATCTTCTATAATAACAAGTCCATCTGTTATTGATGCAAATTGTTTTGCTGGAAGTTCTGATAGGAAAGCTGCATCAATTGATTTGTTTTTAAGTTGTTCAATGATTACATTGTTTAAATCAAATCCCTTACAGTTATCTCCAAACTTTTCTGTTGCAAACTCGTGTTGAAGTGATCCTAATTGTGTACCAATAATCTTTCCATTAAGGTCATCAAAAGTTTTATACTTATCTTTGTTTTCTTCCGTTACAAGTAAAACTTGCTTGCCTTGTGAATATTCGTCAGAGAAATCAACTTGTTTCTTTCTTTTTTCATCAGCACCCATGCCTGCAAGAACTATGTCAACATCTCCTGCATTTAGTGAAGCAAGAAGTCCTTCAAAGGCCATATTCTTAACTTCAAGTTCAACTCCAAGAGAATCGGCAATTGATTTTGCGATTGCAAGGTCAATACCTACAAATTCTTCTTTGCCACTTTGGAAGGATGTCCATTCCATTGGTGGGAAGTCTGCTGAAGTTCCAAGAACAATTTTGCCCTTTTCCTTTATGGCATCAATAGTTGGTCCAGTAGTTGTTATTTCAAACTTAACTGCTTCCTTTGCTTCTTCTTTTTCATCATCTTTTTTCCCACAACCAAATAAAAATAAGGCTGCCATTGCTATAATTGCAATATTAAAAATCTTCTTTTTCATAATACCCTCCTAGTTCCTTGTAAATAGTATTTCCATGTCTTCTTTAATTTTAAAAAACATTATAACTCAAAACAAATTGAATTTCAACGATTTTTATTACTTTATTTAATTAAAATTCTAAAAGATCTCCTGCTGGTACACTCTCTATAGTCTCTTCTTTTTGCTCTGCTGAAACTTTTTCTTCTACAGGCGCCTTAGCTTCTTCCTTTTTAACTCTTGAATATTGGTAAACGCCCCAAGATTCAAGTTCATTATCTGTACCTATCCACACCGGTGAACCCACAGACATATTTGGAAATACATAATTTTCCACATCATAATTAAATAGTCTTATGCAGCCGTTGGAATAGTAGCCGCCAATTTGATGAGGTTTAATATTTCCATGAATGCCGTAGCCGCTTGCTCCAGGCAATCTTAGGCCCATCCATCTTTCCCCAAGGGGATTGTTGGGGTCGTCAGCTTTAGCTGGTTTGTACTTTCCATTCATTCCGCCCCAGGCAGGGTTTTTGTGCATATTTTGAATTTTTCCCTTTGCAGATGGTGTTGGTGTGGCATTGGTACCCAGTGTCACTGGATACTTGCCAATAGACTGATTTCCCTCATACATAGTAAGAGTTCTTCTTGACTTGTTTACCACTATCCACTTGCCCTTTGTTGGTGGATTTGTCACCATGTCGTAAACTTCATAATTTTCAGTGTGTAGAGCCTCTTTAGTCTTGTCGTTTAGAGTTCCCGTCACTGGCAAATTCATGCGAGCTTGCCATCTTTTGATTTCATCTCTCTTTTCAACGCCGCTTTTATCCATAAAACTATTTTCTCTGACAAAGCCCTTGGCAAAAACAAAATTTGGCAAGAGACTTGCAGCTAAAATAAAAATTCCAATTTTTTTAATTTTCTTCAAATTAATCCTCCAATTTATCCCTTAAAAATTCTCCAGTGTAAGAATTTTTGCACTTAACAATTTCCTCAGGGGTGCCAGTGAAGAGAACCTCTCCTCCACCATCGCCGCCTTCAGGTCCTAAATCTATTATATAATCGGCACACTTTATGACATCTAGGTTGTGTTCAATAGTAATGACAGTGTTGCCTCTATCTACTAACTCTTCCAAAACCTTTATGAGTTTATTTACATCTTCAGAGTGAAGTCCCGTTGTAGGTTCATCTAAAATGTAGAGAGTCCTGCCTGTTGCCCTCTTAGAAAGTTCTGTGGCAAGTTTTATTCTCTGTGCCTCTCCACCTGACAAGAGGGTAGAAGATTGTCCAAGCTTGATGTAGGACAAGCCTACATCTCTTAAGGTTTCAAGCTTTCGCAAAACTCTCTCGTGATTTTGGAAAAAGTCAATTGCCTCTTCCACTGTCATATCTAGGACATCGTAAATATTTTTGCCCTTGTATTTAACTTCAAGAGTTTCACGATTGTATCTCTTGCCATTGCAAACTTCGCAAGGCACATAGACATCAGACAAAAAGTGCATTTCAACTTTTAAAATTCCGTCGCCCTTGCAGGCTTCGCACCTTCCGCCCTTTACATTAAAGGAAAATCTCCCCTTCTTGTAGCCACGCATTTTTGCTTCGTTAGTAGATGCAAATATATCTCTTATTATATCAAAAGCACCAGTATATGTGGCAGGATTTGATCTTGGAGTCCTTCCAATTGGTGATTGGTCAATATCAACAATTTTGTCAATATTTTCCAGTCCTTCCACACTTTTGTGCTTGCCAGGTTTTATTCTCGACTTATTTATTTTTTGTGCAAGACTTTTATATAAAACTTCGTTTACTAGAGAGGACTTGCCTGAACCAGAAACGCCAGTTACGCAGATAAAGTCGCCTAGAGGAAATTCTACATCAATATTTTTTAAATTATTTTCACTGGCCCCTATGACCTTTATTGATTTACCATTGGACTTTCTTCTCTCCTTGGGCACTTCAATTTTCTTTCTTCCGCTTAAATAGGCACCAGTAATCGACTCTTGAACTTCCATAATCTCTTCAGCAGTCCCCTGTGCAACTATTCTTCCACCATTTACACCAGCAAGGGGTCCAATGTCAACAATTTGGTCAGCTGCAAACATTGTGTCTTCATCGTGTTCTACAACGATTAGTGTGTTTCCTATGTCCGTTAAATTTCTTAGGGATTCCAAAAGTTTTGCATTGTCCCTTTGGTGAAGTCCAATGCTGGGCTCGTCTAGGACATAAATTACGCCCACAAGTTGTGAGCCAATTTGTGTTGCAAGCCTAATTCTCTGTGCTTCTCCACCAGAAAGAGTTCCCGCCATTCTTGATAGGGAAAGGTACTCTAAACCTACATTTACCAAAAATTCAAGACGAGATTTTATTTCCTTTAAAAGTTCTTCAGCTATAATCATTTCATTTTTTGTGAATTTTAAATTTTTGAAAAATTCCAAGGCCTTATCTATGGAAAGTTCTGTAAGCTCAAAAATATTTAGGCCGCCAACTTTTATGGAAAGAGAAGAATCTTTAAGCCTTGAACCATGACATTTTGGACAGGGAACTTCTTCCATAAATTCGTCAATTTTGTCAAGCATTCTGTCGGAGCTGGATTCAGTATATCTTCTCTTTAAATTTTTTAAAATTCCCTCAAAGCCACCAGAGTATTTTTTTTCTCCTGAGAAGAAGGAATTGAAGGAGAAGCTCAATTTTCCCTTATAGCCCTCAAAAATTGCCTTCATAAATTCTTCTGGTGCATTTTTTATTGGCTCTTTTGTGCTAAAGTTAAATTTCTTTGCAATTTCAGAAATTATTTCATAATAATAAGTCCCCTTGGAGTTGGAGTAGCAGGCTATTGCTCCCTCATCTATGGAAAGTTCCTTATTAGGAATTACTAAGTCTCTGGAAACTTCCTTAGAAAATCCTAGACCCTTACACTCATGGCAGGCACCAAGAGGTGAGTTAAAGGAAAAGGACCTTGGTGTAACTTCTTCTATTATAATATTGCAGTGAGGGCAGGCAAATTTTGTTGAAAAAATTAAATCTTCACCATCAAGAACATTTACCTTGGCAATACCGTCACTTAAATTTGTTGCAATTTCAAGAGAATCTGCAAGTCTTGATTCAATTTTTTCCTTTACAATAATTCTGTCAACAACAATGTCTATATCATGATTTTTGTTTTTGTCCAACTCAATGTCTTCTGAAATGTCATGCATTTCTCCGTCAACAAAAACCCTTAAAAAGCCATCCTTTTTTATCTTCTCAAAAACTTTTTTGTGTTGACCCTTCCTGTGCCTTACCACTGGAGAAAGGATTTGAATTTTGGTCCTTTCTTCTAACTTCATAACTTCATCAACTATTTGGTCAATTGTGTAGGAAGAAATTTCCTTGCCACATTCTGGGCAAAAGGCATGACCAACTCTTGCATATAAAAGTCTTAGGTAGTCATAAATTTCTGTAACTGTGCCCACAGTTGACCTTGGGTTTTTTGATGTAGTCTTTTGGTCAATGGAAATTGAGGGACTCATGCCTTCGATGTAATCCACTTCAGGTTTGTCCATTTGTCCCAAAAATTGTCTGGCATAGGAAGACAAACTTTCAACATATCTCCTTTGACCTTCGGCATAAATTGTGTCAAAGGCAAGGGATGATTTTCCTGAACCGGAAAGTCCAGTGAAAACTACAAATTTATTTCTTGGGATTTTTAAATCAACATTTTTTAAGTTGTTGACTCTGGCTCCCTTTACTATTATTTCATCTTTCAATTTAACACCTCTTTATAAAAGGGCAGATTTTTTCTTCTCTCTTAAGTCCTTTATCTTATCTCTAATTTCAGCAGCCCTTTCAAAGTCAAGTTCCTCTGCTGCCCTGTACATTTCAGGTTTTAGAGCATCAATCATTTCATTTATTTCATCCTTTGTAAATTCATTATCTGTATCTACAAGTTCTTTAAAGTCAAGGCTATCTTCTGTAGCAATGGCAGTGTTAATAACTTCACGCACACCCTTAACTATTGTCTTTGGAGTGATGCCATGGTCTTTATTGTAGGCTTCTTGAATCTTTCTTCTCCTAGAAGTTTCATCAAGGGCAACTTGCATTGACGGAGTTATTGTATCGGCATACATTATAACCTTTCCCTCGGCATTTCTCGCAGCACGACCTGCCGTTTGTATAAGTGATGTCACAGAACGAAGGAAACCTTCCTTGTCTGCATCAAGTATGCAGACTCTCGAAACTTCTGGAAGGTCAAGACCCTCTCTCAAAAGGTTAATGCCAACAAGGACATCCACCTCTCCAAGACGCAAATCTCTTATAATTTTCATTCTCTCCAAAGTATCAACATCGGAATGCATGTAAGTTACTTTATACCCAATTTCTTTTAAATGTCTTGATAAATCTTCAGACATTCTCTTAGTAAGAGTTGTTATTAAAACTCTTTCCCCTCTCTCAATAGCTCCATTTATTTCATTTATTATGTCGTCAATTTGATTTTTTATTGGTCTAACTTCTATTATTGGGTCCAGAAGTCCCGTAGGCCTAATAATTTGCTCAACTTGTTGCTCTGTATGCTCAAGTTCATAGGGACCTGGCGTTGCAGAAACATAGACGCATTGGTTCATCATTTCTTCAAACTCATTAAACCTTAGTGGTCTATTGTCAAGGGCAGAAGGAAGCCTAAATCCATATTCAACTAAAGTTTCCTTACGAGATCTGTCGCCGTTAAACATTCCCCTAATTTGTGGAATTGTTTGGTGAGATTCATCTATTATAGTTAGAAAATCCTTGGGAAAATAATCTATTAATGTGTAGGGTCTTGAGCCTGGAGTCCTGCCAGATAAGTGTCTGGAATAATTTTCTATGCCAGAGCAAAAGCCCATTTCAGAAAGCATTTCTAAATCGTATCTAGTCCTTTGCTCAAGCCTTTGTGCTTCCAAAAGTTTTTCTTGGTCCTTTAAGACCTTTAGTCTCTCTTCAAGTTCTTCTTCTATGGTCACTATTGCCCTCTTCACCTTTTCTTCTGAAGTTGCAAAGTGAGATGCTGGCGTGATGTAGGCGTGATTTAGGTAGTGCAAGACCTCCCCAGTCAAGGCATTTACTTCTGTGATTCTATCTATTTCGTCGCCAAAAAATTCAACGCGAATGGAATTTTCAGAAGAAGATGCAGGGAAAATTTCCAAAATATCTCCACGAACCCTAAAGGTTCCACGCTTAAATTCATAATCATTTCTCACATATTGAATGTCCACGAGCTTACTCATGACATCATTTCTGTCCTTAATCATGCCAGGTCTAAGAGAAATAGCTAATTGTTCGTAGTCAATGGGATCTCCCAATCCATAGATGCAGGAAACTGATGCTACAATTATTACATCCTTTCTCTCAAAGAGAGCCATAGTCGCAGAGTGACGAAGCTTATCTATTTCATCATTTATAGAAGAATCTTTCTCTATAAAAGTGTCCGTCCCAGGCACATAAGCCTCTGGTTGATAATAATCATAGTAGGACACAAAAAATTCAACTGCATTTTCTGGGAAAAATTCCTTTAACTCCGAGCAAAGTTGATAGGCAAGAGTCTTGTTGTGGGCAATTACAAGAGTTGGCTTTTGCACCCTCTCTATTACATTTGCCATAGTAAAGGTCTTGCCAGAGCCTGTTACACCTAAAAGATTTTGGTGCTTGTAGCCCTTTTTTATGCCCTCAGCTAATTTATCAATTGCCTGAGGTTGGTCGCCAGTAGGCTTGTAGTCTGAATGAATTTTAAATTTCACTTAATCACCTTCTAAAAAGCAAAAATATTGGAGTCCGTCCTCTTTTCAGTTCCGCCAATATAAACATCATCTTTCTTCAAAATAACTTGTCCACGGCCCATGTTTTTAAAATCACTAATTACACTGACATGGTGACCAAGTTTCTTTAGACCATCAATTATATCGTCATCAAAGTCACACTCGACTTCAATGTTTTTGTCGCCAGTCCACATAAGTCTAGGTGCATCAAGAGCAGCCTGTGGGTTTAAATTAAAATCAAGCATATTCATAAGGACCTGCACATGAGCTTGTGGCTGCATAAAGGCTCCCATTATGCCAAAGGCTCCAAGGACCTCGCCCTTCTTTGTCATGAAGCCAGGAATTATTGTGTGGTAGGGAAGCTTTCCTCCTGCAAGTGAATTTGCCAGCCCCTCTTCAAAATAAAAGTTTTCAACTCTATTGTTAAGAGCAATGCCTGTCCCTGGCACTACAATGCCTGACCCAAAGCCAGCATAATTTGACTGAATCATAGAAACCATGTTGCCATACTTATCTGCTGTGGCAAAATAAACTGTGTCTGATGATTTTATTGCATAAGACTTTGGCATTTCAGCAAAATCTTTTATCTCAGCCCTTCTTTTTTCAGCATATTCTTCTGACAAAAGCTCTTCGATTTTTATCTTCATTGAATCAGGATCTGCCACAAAGGTCTTTGCATCAGTTAAGGATAATTTTATGGCCTCTATAATTTTGTGCATAGTTCCTATGTCAGATCTATCCTTTATTTCCATTTTATTTAAAATATTTAGGGCCATTAAGACGGAAATACCGTGACCGTTAGGCGGTATCTCCCAAATGTCAAGGCCCCTATAATTTGTTGAAATTGGATCAACATATTTTGGAGTAAAGTTTTTTAAGTCCTCTTCATTTAAAAATCCGCCCAATCTTTCTACTTCAGATGAAATTTTTTCTGACAGACTACCCCTATAGAAGGACTCACCCCTAGTGTCACGAATTTCTCTTAGGGTCTCTGCCATGTCTTTGCAGGAAAAAACTTCTCCAGCTCTCGGCGCTCTTCCTTCTATTGTAAAAGTTTTGAAAAATTCATCAAATTCTTTTCTATTAAATTTTCTGTATTTTTCTACACTTTCTCTCCAAAGCTTTGCAATTTGTGGAGTGACTGCAAAACCTTCTTCTGCATAAGAAATTGCAGGCTCAAAAATTTTCTCAAGACTCATTGTGGCAAAGTCTTCATGAACTTTCATGAAACCGCCAATAAGTCCCGGCGTGTTAATTACATTTACACCACAAGAAGGCATCTTGTCATAACCCTTTTTCTTTAAGGCATCAATGGAAATAGATTTTGGACTTCTTCCACTGGCATTCATGCCATAGAGCTTGCCTTCAAAATAAATGAGAGCAAACATATCTGAGCCAAGACCATTGCCTGTCGGTTCAACTACAGGAAGGGCCATAGATACGGCAAGGGCAGCATCAATTGCATTTCCCCCTTCAAGCAAAATTTTTGCTCCAGCACTTGTTGCATAGGTTGAAGAAGTTGCCACCATTCCCTTTTTCCCAAAGATGGTCCTTCTTGTGGAAGGATAGGGATATTTATTGTAATCAAAATTCATTTAATCATCCTCATATTTTATAAAAATTATTTTTTATTTCTAAAAATTATCACTCAAAGCTTTATCAACTAAAGATAATTCTATAATTAAAAGGTAAATAATTCAACTTCTAGTGATTATTGTTGAAAATATTCTTAAATTTAAATTTTCCCTAGCTTTAAAAATTTTTTACTCTAAAGTTTTTTATATTTTTAAAATTTTTCTTTGTTGTAAATTTTTCTTAGCTTAAAATTATTTCATCAAAAAAATATTATGTAGGATTGGATTAGAGTAGTGCCTAAAAAATCAAAAGAAAAAAAGAGAAACTTCAAATTGAAGTCTCTCTCAAAATTAAAATTATTATTTTCTACGATTCTTCTTGTTCATATTTTTCATCTCTTTTTTAAATCTTTTGAGATCTTGTTTATATTCCCAAGCATCATAAATTTTTATTTTTTTGTTGTGCTTTTTAGCTAAGTCAAAAACACTTTCCTTATCCTTTTCATCAAAGAAAAATCTCTTAGTTATATCTCCCTTTGTGAAATATAAAAGTATTAACTTAGGCTCTTCAGCTTTCTTTTCATAAGTAATAGCTTCAATGTCTGACCAATCCCACACATTGTAGGTGTGAGTAATTTTCATGTCAGTGTACATTTCAAGTCCCTTGGCAGTTACTGATACATATCTCTTAGATAATAAGGACAATAATAATAAGAGTGCAAGAATTAAAGTAAGCTTATACTTTGTGGTTATGCCTAATATAATCAAAATAGAAGTGATTATGTAGGCATATTTTTCAGAAAAGTTTTTTCTTGGATTTACATACACGTATTTAATTGCTTCGCTGTCATCATCCCAAGGTAATTTTATTTCTGACACATAATCACTTCTTTCTAATTCAATTATTTTTAATTTTTAGTCTTTGCTTAATTAAGCCTTTAAATTAAGCATTAACCTTTGGTGCTTTTCCTTCTGCTCTTAATTTTTCAAGTTGAGCAAGAGCATATTTGTGTGCTTCTTCAGGAGCAGCAGCTGCTTTCTTCATCTTTGTTTTACCAAATAAATTTGTGTAAGCTCCGTCAGCCCAGAATATATTTCTGCCCATAAGTGCAGTTACACAAGCGTAAATTGGGTTTAGTAAGTTTACGAAAGCAAATGGGAAGTAAACGAATGGACTCATGCCAAGTACTCCAGATTGGTAAGCTCCACAAGCTGTCCATGGGAACATACAAGCCCAAAGTGTACCAGCATCTTCAAGTGTTCTTGAAAGCATATTTCTTGCAAGACCAAGTTCATCATACTTATCATCATATAGTGGAGCAGGAACACCGATTCCTAAGAATTGGTCACACATTGCTGCATCACAGAATATTGATGTAAGCATTGTAGCGAAAACAAGTCCGCCAACAGTGTTGATTTTATGTTTAATATTTCCAAAAATTCTTTCAACAGAACCACATTTTTCAAGAGCACCACCAAAGGATACTGCAAGAATAATTAGGTTGATTGTCCACATTTGATTATCCATACCACCCTTAGCAAGAGCTGCGTCTACAAATTCATTTCCAGTTTCAATTCCTGGACCATAGTGAAGTACTCCAAATAATCCAGCTAAATTATATCCACCTTGGAAAATAACTGCAAATAATACACCAGTTGCTACTGAAATAAGAACTCCAGGAAGTCCAGGAACTCTCATAACACATACAACTACAATTACTATGATTGGAAGAAGTACAAGTGGGTTTAGATTAAAGTTTGCTGCTAGTGCTTCTTGGATTCCTTGTGCAATTGTAGGATCATAGTTAGCACCATTAATTCTTGAACCAAGAATTGTGTAAATAATAAGTGAAATAATAAAAACAGGTCCTGTAGTAGAAACCATTGCATTTACGTGGTCAAATAGTCCAGTATTTGAAACACCTGCTGCAAGGTTTGTAGTATCAGATAGTGGAGAGAATTTATCTCCAACATAAGCTCCTGAAATAACCATACCTGCTGTTAGTGCAGGGCTAATTCCAAGACCAACACCAATTGTCATAAAGGCAATACCTATTGTTCCTGTTGCTGTCCAAGATGAACCACAAGCAAGACCAACTATTGCTATAAGAATACATCCTATAGGTAAAAATGTTTGTGGTGTAAGTAATTTCAAACCATAATAAATAACTGCTGGGATAGTTCCTGAAATCATGAAAGATGAAATCAATAGACCTACTGTAAGTAGAATTAAAATTGCTTCAAGAGTAGCTGTAAGTCTTTCGATCATTCCTTCAAGCATATCAGAAAAACTATGTCCACATGCTGCTCCAACTCCACATGCAACTACAATTGCAATAACTAATGGCATATGAGCTCCGTCATAAACGCCATCAGAAAAGTTGAAAACATAAACCATTAAACAAACCATTGTAATAATTGGCAAGAATGCTCCTATAAAACTAGGAAGTCTAACAGCTTTTTGACCTTCGTTCTTCATATAATAACCTCCTCGAAATATCATTTAGCATATTAATTTTGCATAAAAAATTTTTAATATGCTTGCGATACAATTTAAAAAGAATTTTGTATCGCTGAAAATGTTTTCTAAGTAAATTCTAACCTAGATTGACCTACAAGTCAATCAATTAATTTAAAAAATGGCACAATTACAAGAAAAAATACAATCCGTTAGTCTCGTTACATGATAACATATTACTATGTCTTACAATTTTTTTGTGTAAAATTGTTTTATAAAAATTCTCTAACTCTTTAATTAACAGCATTAAATCATTGTTTTTTATAGAAATATTTTTATTAAAATTAACTTCTATGCAAAATTTTATTTTCAATAAAAGAAAAGTGCAAGTGAACTTCACCTGCACTCAATTAAAATTATTAAATTAAAAACATTATTTAACTAGTTTTCTATCTTCAACTACAAGTTCTCCATCTACATAAACTTGCTTACATAGATTTGTTCCAAAGAAGTAAAGTGTATAGTCAATGTTGTGAGCATCGAAAATTGTAATGTTTGCTCTCTTGCCCTTGTCAAAGGATCCCATAGTCTTTGCTCTGTCAACTGAGTAGGCAGCGTTAATAGTTACTGCGTTAAATACTTCAATTGGAGTCAATTTCATTTCAAGACAGCCAAGTTGCATGATGAATTGAAGGTTCGCTGTTGGACAAGATCCTGGGTTTGAATCTGTACAAAGTGTAATTGCCATTCCCTTGTCAAGCATCTTTCTTGCTGGTGCATAAGTGTCAAGCATTAGGGAGAAAGTTGTTCCTGGAAGTAAGTTTCCAATAACATTTGCCTTTGCTAGAGTTTCAATTTCACCTTCATCTACTACCATTAAGTGTTCTGCAGAAACTGCTCCAACTTTTGCAGCAACATCTACGCCACCAATGTTTTCAATTTCATCAGAGTGGATTCTTAATTTAAAGCCATGTTCCTTTGCAGCTTCAAGTATTCTTTCTGATTGTTCAGCAGTGAATACTCCCTTCTCGCAGAAAACATCACAGAATTCTGCCAAGTTTCTCTTGGCAACTTCTGGCATCATGTCAATTACTATGTCAACATATTCATCTGAATTGTCCTTATATTTTTCATGAATTACATGAGCTGCCATGAAAGTTCTAATTAATTCTGTTGGAAAATCTTTATTTAACTTTTCAAGGACTTCAAGTTCCTTAAGTTCAGTTTCAAGAGTTATTCCATAACCACTTTTTGCTTCAACAGCTGTTACACCATGAACTAGCATGTGTTCCAATAGGTCTCTAGTCTTGTCGTAAAGTTCATCAAAGCTTGCTGCGTCAGTTGCCTTTAGTGTAGAGAGAATTCCTCCACCTGCTTCAAGAATTTCAAGGTATTCCATACCATTAAGCTTCATTGCAAATTCATTTTCACGACTTCCGCCATATACTAAGTGAGTGTGAGCGTCAATAAGACCTGGTGTTGCAACCTTTCCTGTAAGGTCAACTATTTCTGTCTTGTCATCCTTTAAATTTTCGTAGCCCTTGCCTTCACCAACTTCTAAGATCTTTCCATCCTTAATAGCGATGTAAGCATTTTCTAAGATGTCGGCTTCATTCATTTCTTCACCTCTTAGTGGTCTACCAATGTCTTTTGGTGAAAAAACTTGTTCAAGATTAATTAATATTTTATCCGCTTTCATAATTCCTCCTTTTATCTGTCCTTATCTTAACACATTTTTTATACCCATTAAATAATAAATTATTATTTCTATTTTATATCAAAAAATTTTTCTGGGAAATTTATTCTATTATTATAGGAATTAAGGAGGAAAAATTTTTTGCATATTTTAGAAAAATTTTTATAAATTAAATCCTATATATTAGTCTCTTTTTTTAATTTGAAAACGATTCGTTTCTTTAATTTACCATGGTAAATAAATCAACAGATAGTCCAGTATTACTGATAACCACAATTCCCACGAGATTTTCGCATTTTCTATAAAATTTTAAAATTTTTTTAATTTTTTAGGAAATTAATTTCCCTTTGTATTTACTTTTTAAATATTTTAATTTATAATAGCAAGTAAATGGAGGTTGATAAAAGTGATTAATAATCATAACGCAGATGTTCAAAAGATTATGAAGGTACAAATCAAAAACTTACCAGAAAAAAAATCTTTTGAACAAGGAATTAGAAGAGCTCCTGATAGAGGATTTAGACTTTCAAAGGACCAAACTAAGGTTGCCCTTAGAAATGCTCTAAGATATATCCCAGAAGAATATCATGAAGAATTAATTCCTGAATTTTTAGAAGAACTTACAACTAGAGGAAGAATCTACGGATACAGATTCAGACCAGAAGGAAGAATTTACGGCAAGCCAATTGACGAATACAAAGGAAATTGCTTAGCTGGAAAAGCTTTCCAAGTAATGATCGACAACAACCTAGACTTTGATGTTGCTCTTTATCCATACGAACTTGTAACTTATGGAGAAACAGGTTCAGTTTGTCACGACTGGATGCAATACAACTTAATCAAACAATATCTTGAAATTATGCACGATGACGAAACTCTTGTAATGGAATCTGGTCACCCACTTGGACTATTTAAGTCAAGAAAAAATTCTCCAAGAGTTATAATCACTAACGGACTTATGGTTGGTGAATACGACAACCTTGAAGACTGGGAAATCGCAGAAGAAATGGGAGTTGCTAACTACGGACAAATGACTGCTGGTGGTTGGATGTACATTGGACCACAAGGTATTGTTCACGGAACTTACAACACTATTCTTAACGCTGGTAGATTAAAACTTGGTCTTAGCGAAAAAGATAACTTAGCTGGAAAATTATTCGTTTCATCTGGACTTGGTGGAATGTCTGGTGCTCAAGGTAAAGCCGGAGATATCGCAGGTGCTGTATCTATCATCGCTGAAGTTGATATTTCAAGAATTGAAACTAGACTTGAACAAGGATGGATCAAGAAACTTGCTGAAACTCCTGAAGAAGCAGTTAAACTTGCTCAAGACGCTCTTGCAAAGAAAGAAGCTCTTTCAATTGCCTTCCACGGAAACATTGTTGATCTTCTTCACTACATGGACAAGAACGATGTTCACATTGACCTACTTTCTGACCAAACTTCTTGCCACAACGCATACAATGGCGGATACTGTCCAGTAGGAATCACTTTCGAAGAAAGAACTGAACTACTAAGAACTGACATCAAGAAATTCCATGAACTTGTTGATGAAACTCTTAAACAACACTTTGAAGTTATTAAGAACCTTACTGCTAAGGGAACTTACTTCTTCGACTATGGTAACTCTTTCTTAAAGGCTATCTACGATGCTGGAGTTAAAGAAGTTTCTAAGAACGGTAAAGACGACAAAGACGGATTCATTTGGCCTTCTTATGTAGAAGACATCATGGGACCACTTCTATTTGACTATGGATATGGACCATTCAGATGGGTTTGCCTAAGTGGTAAACACGAAGACTTAATTGCAACTGACCACGCTGCAATGGAATGTATAGATAAAGACAGAAGATACCAAGATATGGATAACTATATCTGGATCAGAGACGCTGAAAAGAATCAATTAGTAGTTGGAACTCAAGCAAGAATTCTTTACCAAGATGCTAAGGGTAGAGTTGACATTGCTCTTAAATTCAACGAACTTGTTAGAGAAGGAAAGATTGGTCCTGTTATGATGGGTCGTGACCACCACGATGTATCTGGTACAGACTCTCCATTTAGAGAAACTTCTAACATCAAAGATGGTTCTAATGTAATGGCTGACATGGCTACTCAATGTTTCGCAGGTAACTGTGCAAGAGGTATGTCTCTTGTTGCTCTTCACAACGGTGGTGGAGTTGGTATTGGTAAATCAATCAACGGTGGATTTGGTCTAGTACTTGACGGATCTGAAATGGTTGACGAAATTATCAAACTTTCACTTACTTGGGACGTTATGAGTGGTGTTGCTAGACGTAACTGGGCTAGAAATGATCACGCTATCGAAGTAACTAAAGAATTTAACGAAGACAATGAATTCGGACACATTACAATTCCTTATCTTGTAAAAGATGAACTAATTGACAATGCTGTTGATTCACTTAATATCGACTAATAAATAATCTTAAATTGCCCTACAGGAAACTGTGGGGCTTTTTTATGCTCTCTTTCTTTTTTATAATTAATAAAAAAAGTGACTTCATGGTATAATTTACTTATAAAGAGGTGTAGAATGAAAAATTATTATTTCAAGGAAAAATTTTTTAAAATTACAGACCACTATGCTATCTTAGATGAAGATGGCAATGACGCCTATTTTGTGGACCAAGACTTTAAACTCATCGGCTATTCTTCCACTATTTCTGATGCTAATAGAAATCCAATTTTAGAAATTGACAAGGAAATTTTTAACCTTTTTCAAAAATTTAATGTGAATTTTACTGACGGAAGGTATATGAGAGTTGAGTCAAAGTTAAGTTTTTTGACAAGAAAAGTTGAAGTTGACTACGATGGAGAGACTTTCAACCTAAAGGGAAACTTTATAGATTTAAACTTTGACATTTATAGAGGCTCTGACTTAATTGGGGAAATCGAAAAGACTTTCTTTGCCATGACTGATACCTATAGGCTCACAGTTCACCATGAAAATTATACAGAAGCCCTCCTCGCCCTCACCCTTTGCCTAAATAATATAAAGGACACTGCTAGAGCTAGATCTAATTCCGCTGGCTAAAAAATATAAGTAATACAAGAAAATTTAAAGTAAAAAATCTGCTAAAAATTAAATGTTGTGACCCCATAAAGTTGGACCTA